>NZ_CP019063.1:300000-549463 GCF_002951615.1 Rahnella sikkimica
TATACACACCGATTTCGTCATCATCCAGAACACCGAGTTTGATGTTCATTGTGGCCTGCCCCAGCGTCGCTGGAGAATTTGCCGCGGCCTGATACGAACTCGACGAACTCAACCCATCGCGCTGATTCAGCAGATGGCCGGTATTGATGGTGATATCACCGTTGGTGGTTTCGATATCCCCCGAGGTATTGACGACTTCACTGTTGGAGTTGCCCGCCGCATCCCGCTGCATCCACAGGCTGTTGCCCGCCAGAATGTCGCCGTAGTTGTTATGGATGCTGTCGGCCAGCAGTTGCATATTGTTACCGGCATACAGCAGCGCGCTGTTGCCCAGCTGACCCGCGGCTGACATCACGACGTTGCCTGCGCCACCGACAAAACCGCTGTTGTTCAGCACGCCGCGACTGGCGAGGTGGATATCACCGCCGGACTGCACGCTGCCGCTGCCATTGAGTGTGATGTTGTTCGCCTCCACGCCCACCGTACCGCTGCCGCCGCGCAGCTGGCCGTTGTTGACGAAGTTACCCGTAGAACTGAGCTGAATGCCGTTGCCCTGCAAAGTGCCCAGCACGTTGAGATCGCCCTGCGTACTGAGATTCAGGTTTTGCCCCGCCGCAAGCTGGCCTGTCTGGGTGAAGCCCGAGCCGAGTTGCAGCGTCATATCACCCAGTGCCAGCAGGCTGCCCGACTGATTAAGTGACGGTGTCACCAGCGTCAGATTGCCGGCGCTGTAGAGTTTACCGCCCGCCTGGTTGTCGGCGTTTTGCACGTTCAGCCCCAGCGTCTGGCTGCCCAGAACGGTGCCGGTGTTGTGCAAGGCGTTCCCGGTCAGTTGCAAACGGTCGCCCTGAAGTTGCCCCTGATTGGTCATCTGCGACACGTTTACCGTACTGTCGCCCTGCCCGGTCAGCGTGCCGCTGTTGTTCAGCGTTCCGCCGGACATCGTCAGCCCCTGCGCCTGCAAAACACCCGTATTCGTCAGCGTGGGGGCCGACACCGTCAGGCGGCCGCCGGTCAGCAAGGTACCCTGATTATTCAGGTTATCGGAAAGCGTGAGATGGCTGGTGCCGTCGCCCTGCAACTGCCCCTGATTGAGCAGCGACTGCGCGCCTAAATCTAACGTTCCCTGGCTGCGCAGCGTGCCGCCGCTGAGGTTAGTGATGCCGTTTTGTACCGTACCCTGCAGGCTTTGCTGGCCCTGTAGCTGCCCGCCGTTCGAAAGACTGTTGGTCGTGAGCGTCAGGTTATTAGCCTGAATGTTGCCGCTGTTAGTGATATTTCCGGCGTTCAGCGTACTGGTGCCGCCGCTGAGTAATGTCCCGCCCTGCTGAATCTGTAGCTGACCACTGAGCGTTGCCGCCAGTGCGCTGACGCCGCTGATCCCGCCGTTGCTGGTAAGCGATCCGCCTGTCAGGCTGAGATTATCCGCCGACCAGGTGCCCTGATTATTAAGGCTGGCAGCCTGCAAAATGGCGAGTCCGGTGGAGACAATTTTGCCCTGTGCCTGGGTATTCAGTGCGCCGGTCAGATTAAGACTGACTTTTGTCGCAGTCTGGATGGCACCGTTGAGATCTAACTGACTGGCGTGTAAATCCGCGCTTCCGGCCTGCCAGTTGCCGTTGTTGGTGACGTGCCCGGCCGTGACGGTGAGTGCGCCCTGCGTCAGCATTTTGCCGGACGTGGCGTTGGTGAGATCTTGCCCGAGCTGAGCCGTCAGGCTTTTCAGGCCAATCAGGTTGCCGCCGTTATCAGCCGAACCGGCGGTCACGGCGAGCGTACCGCCCTGAATTTGCCCCTGATTGGTGACATGAGAAGCGGTAACTGTCGCGTTTTTATCACTGAGCAGCTGGCCGCTGTTCTCCAGCGTCGCAGCGTTCACCGTGGCATCGCCGGAGGAAAGCAGGCTGCCGGTATTGGTCAGATCACCCTGCATCTGTGCGTTAAGGCCATTCGTGCCCAGCGCTGTCCCGCCGTTGGTCAGAGTGTTACCGGTCAGGTTCAGCTGGCTGCCCTGCAACCGGCCCTGATTTTGCGTCCCGGCAGAATTGACGGTGAGCGTGCCGCCTGAAATCACCTGTCCCTGCGCGCCGTTATTCAGCGTGCTGGACGTCAGCGTGGTATCCCCGTTCCCCTGTACCAGACCGGTGTTGCTGATACCGCTGGCATTCACGCCAACGGTTTTCGCCGCCAGCGTACCGTTATTGGTTAACGTCGGTGACGTCACAGTCAGGCCGTTACCCGCCGAGATCACCCCGTTGCTCTGGTTGGTCAAACTGGTTTTGGCATGAATACCCAGATCGCCCGCCGATATGCTGCCCTGATTGTCCAGCGTATTGCCTTCGAGGTTCATCAGGTTCTGCGCGCTCAGGCTGCCTTGCTGATGCAGGATTCCGGCATTAAGATGCAGGCCGTCGTCCGCGGTGATCGCGCCGCTGTTCGTCAGCGTCGTCGCGCTGATATCGACATGATCAGCGCCGAGCGTGGCGGTGTTGGTCAGGGTTCCCGCGCTGATTGTCAGCGCCCCCGGCGTCACCAGTTTACCGCCCAAATCTGCACTTTCAGACGCACTGATCCCCAACGCGTTTTTGCCCTGCGTTTGCGAGTCGTTGCCCGTGGTCAGTTGTTGCGTGTTCAGCGCCATGTTGCCGTTGGCGGTAAGAAAACCGTTCAGGCTGGCGCTGCCCGCACTGAGGTTCACATCGCCCTGACTGGTTTGCACCGAACCCGCCTGGCTGGTCAGTTGGTCCGCCGTGAGATCTGCGCCCTGCGTACCGGTGAGCGTGCCCCCCAGATCCGCCTGCGCGGTTTTCAGCGTCAGTTTGCCGTCAGCCAGTAATGTGCTGGAATCGCCGGTCACGACACTGTCACGGACATTCAGCGCCAGATCGCCGTGGGTTCCGGCCAGCCCCTGGTTGTTCAGCTGATTCAGGGTAAAGGTCTGGTCATCGCCGGACTGCGCCGTGCCGTTGTTGTTGAAGGTGTCGCCGTTAAGCTGCTGCGTGCCCAGTGACTGCAAAAGACCGTTGTTGTTCAGGGTGCTGAAACTGAACTGCCCGTTGCGGTTGGCGGCGAGCGTGCCCGAGTTGTTGTAATCACCCGAGGTGAAGTTCAGGTCGCGCCCGGCAATCAGACTCCCCGACCACTGACCGCCATGTGCAATATTCGACATGATGTCGTTCTGCGCGGACGTTTTACCGCCCTGCGCGGCGTTCAGGCGATCAGCGGTGATGGCGAGATTGTTGCCCGCACGGGTGACGCCATCGAGTTGCTGCTGCCTGGCGGATAACTGCATATCTCCCGCAGACGCCAGCGAACCGCTGCTTGTGACCTGCAATGCGCCGCCGCTGGCCTCCAGCGTTTTGCCGTCCAGCGCACCGTTGATCGTGGAAGCGTGGCTTGCCGTCAGGGATACATCTTTGTCGCTGTGGATACTGCCCGGTGCGCCGACGGAAAGATCCGTGGCGTTCAGACCTACATTGCCTGTCGTTGAAATCTGGCCGTTCAGTGCCTGCTGCCCGGCGGTAAGCTGAATATCACCGAGGCTGGTGATCTGCGCGTTTTGTCCGGCGTTCAGGGAATTTGCGTTGAGATTCAGGCCATTTTTTCCGGTCAGCGCGCCGTCGACGTTCATCTGCCCGCCGCCGATAGTCAGCCGGTCACCGGCAAACAGTGAACCTTGTTTTCCCACGGCGAGCTGCTCTGCAACCTGCAATCCCAGCGCCTTTTGCGAACCGATAAGCCCCTGGCTGTCGAGCGAGTTCGCGGTAATATTTTGTTCGCCGCCGGACTGAATTTTACCCGTGTTGCTCAGTCCGGTGGCGTGCAGGGTCTGATTGCCCTGCGCCTGAATCAGGCCATTATTGTTAAGTTTTTGCGCGGTAACGTCCGTGTTGCCTGACGCCGCCAGCGTCCCGTTATTGGTCAGTCCGGCGGCATTCAGCGCCAGATCGCCCCCCGCCGTCAGGCCACCGTTCCATACCCCGTTATTCCCGGCGCTGGCCTGTACATTCCCGGTGGCATAAACCTGCGCGCCGCTGGCCGAGTTCAGTGAACCGCTGCCCAGTTGCAGGTTTTGTCCGGCACGCAGATTGCCGCCCAGCATGGCGCTTTCGCTGGCCTGAATATCAGCATCTAAGCCGGACTGAATTTGCGAACCGGCGGCGGTGGTCAACTGACCAAAATGTCCGGTCAGCTGACTGTCGCCGGAAAGCAATCCGCCCAGCTGTGCATTACCGGCATTCAGGGAAAGATTTCCCGCGCTGGTGATGGCGGAGTCGCCGGTTGTGCTGAGCGAACCGAAATTCAGGCTGCTGCCCTGTTTACCGGTGATCTGACCGGCAATATTCGCCTGTGCGGCGGTGATCCCTAATGCACCGCCGGTCGTCACCGAACCGTTCGCGCCCTGCGTCAGATCCTGCTTCGCCGTCAGCTGCAACGCGCCATCTGCGGCGATTGCGCCGTTATTGTGCAGGCTGTCGGCCTGAATTTGCTGCGTGCCTTTCGCCTGAATCGCACCGCTGTTCTCCAGCGTCGTGGCCTGAAGAGTCTGTGTCTGCGCCTGCAGCGTGCCGGTGTTGGTCAGGTGCTGCGTGGTGAGATTCGCGTTACCGCCGGCGGCGATCAGCCCGTTATTAGTCAGATCACCCGCGCCGAGGCTGAGATCTTTACCCGCCGTCAGGCTGCCCTGCCATTGCCCGCCGTTACCTGCTGCCGCACTGACGTTCCCGGCGGCAGAGACCTTCGCCGCGCTCCCCGACGTCAGCTGTCCCGTGACCAGCGTCATATTCCCACCGCTGGTGACCTGACTGCCCTGCACCGCCAGTTGCCCCTGGCTGTTGAGCGTCATATCGCCGCCCGACTGCTGTGCGCCGTTAAGGGCAATCTCCTGTGCATTGGCCGTCAGTTTGCCGGTGGCCGTCGCATTGTTCAGCGTCAGTTTCCCGCTGGCGTCAATCTGCATATCGCCAACGGACGCGTTCAGGTTGCCGAGGTTGACCCCAACGCCCTTGTCGCTGGAGACCAGATGAATACGGTTGGCGTACATGCCGCCCAGCGCACCGGTGTCGATGGCCACCGACGGCACGCCTGCGCCGGATACCGGCGTAGCATTGCCCTGCGCATCCACACGATTTGCCCCCAAAGTGACGTTCAGGTCTTTGGCATACAACCCGGCATTAATCTGTGCAGCGCGGGAAATCAGCGAAAATGAGTCGCTCTGGCGGGCGTCCAGCCCCTGGCCTTCGACCGTGATCGCGCCCTGAGTGACATCGAGAGATTGCAGCGAACCGTCTGCCCCCAGCACCGGTTTGCCCGTGGTTAACGTGGCGTTGGGGGTATTGAGGAATCCGCAGCCGTTACAGGTGATCCCGTACGGGTTAGCCACCATGACGTTCGCGGCTTTACCGGCGACTTCCATGTAGCCATTAAGCTGCGAAGGGTTCGATGACACCACTTCGTTAATGATGCCCTTTGCTTCCTGACCTGCGGTAAGATTGGGGTTGTTTTGGATCAGACCGCCGAGCTGAGTTTGCGTAAGTTTGCCGGTGGCATTGTTGAGGATGAGGCCCTGCTGGCCGACGTTAAAATCGGTGTATTTATTGTGCGAAATCCCGGCCTGATTCGGGGTGGCAATGTTCACCACCGGCACGCCGTTCCCGGCCTGATCGGTGCGGGTGTTACCATCGGCCACCGTCACGCCCGCCGCGAATGCGGGCACCACCGGCTGCCAGACCAGCCAGCACATCAGTCCGTACGCCAGCGCCTTACGCCATAACGCAACAGGTTGTTCTTTCAACGCTTTCATCCCCGAATTCCTTCTCATCTTTACAGTGCAAAGCCGATACGGTAGTAGACCGTGACGCGGTCCGGCGACAATGAATCCGGATAGCGCAGCGGCCAGCCAACGGTAAACTGGCTGGAGAAATGTGCATTAGTACTGGCAAGTCCGACCGCTGCGCCCCATAAGGTGCCGGCCGCGGCCGAATCGTGATTGCTGTGTTGCAGGTATCCGCCGTCGAGCGCCGTGATACTGCTGATTTGCCCCAGCCCCGGTAACGTGAACAGCTGAGCGTCGAGTTCATTTCGCCAGTAGCCGCCGTTATCGCCGGAGAGGTACTGTTCTTTGAAACCGCGAACCGAGCTTTCACCGCCAATCGTCAGACGTTCGCTGCCGTAGAGACGGTCGTCGCCCCACTGCCCGTAGGCGCTGGTCAGCCAGGTGATACGTTGCGTCACCGGGCGGTAGTAACTGGAAGAGAGCGTCCATTTTGAAAATTCAGCACGCGGCGCATCAGGAGATTTTCCCCCGTCACTTTCTCCCCCAAACCACGGCACGCCGTGGCTGAAGGCAGGGTTCAGCGTGGCGTATCCGCCCCAGAGTTTCTGGCTGTGGTTGATACCTGCGGTCCAGCTGGTCAGGCTGCGCGTGCTGCTTTCCAGCGGCGCATCGTTGAGGTAATTGCGGTTGAGCCGGTGGGTGAGTCCGACGCTGGCGGCAGTTTTCATTTCGCCATTTCGGAACAGGACGCGTGAGAGCGTAAAACGGTGTGACTGGCTGTCGCCGCTTGAACGCCAGAGATATCCCTGTGATTCAATCGTGCTGAGATAATCGCTGTAGCTGTAGTTGTAATCGAATAACCAGTACCCGTAAGGCAGACTGACGCCGGCCTGCACGCTTTTGGCGTCGTGATCGCTCGCCCAGTCCGAGCTGCGCGCGGTGCTGACAAACCACTGGTCGGCCAGACCGAGCAGGTTATTACCGGTCACCGAGCCGTTAAGCTGCCCGGTACCGGTACTTTTTTGCCCCGAGTTATCAAAACCGATGCTGGCCTGAAGCGGAAACTCCGGCGTGGACGTCAGGTTGACAACGGAATAACCCGGCTGAGTGCCCGGCTGGATTTCGATCTGCACCGGCGTTTTGCGCAACCGGTTTATCTGCTCCATCCCCTGCTCGATATCGCGCAGGTTCAGAATTTTACCCGTAAGACCCGGAAACGCCATTGTCAGCATCGCACCGCGCTGATTTTCCATTTTGATGGCTTCAAGTTTGCCTTCCATCACCGTCAGGCTTAGCGTGCCGGACGACAAATCCTGTTCGGTCAGAAACGCACGGCTGGTGATAAAGCCCTGCCCGATGTACCAGTCGGAAACCTGTTTCACCAGCGTATTAATCTGGCCAATGCCGAGGCATTTTTGCAGATAAGGCTGAATCAGTTTTTGCTGCGCCCGGGCGGGCAGATGGTCTGCGCCGAGAAGCGTGATGGAATGGATTTCAAAACACGGGCCACCGGGCTGGGGTGATATTGGCGGTGCGGGCGTGACTGGCGTACTGCGCTCCAGTTCCTGACGCTGCTGCTGGTTCTGCTGAAGAAGTTGCCGCTGCTGTTGCTCGATACTGTCGCGGTCGGCGGGGCTGAGTGATGCAGCGTTTGTCGCAAAGGGGATCAGTAACGTTAGCGCCGCTAAAAGACTGATATTCCGGCGTCCGGAACGTCGAAAAAGAGTAACAAGACTTATGATTTCCATATCCGGGCAAGTTTCCTGATCATCACAGCTTAACTGCCCGCCTCAAAAACCCGGCGTCAGAAAAGACTGTGGCTTTGAATTATGATTGAAGATTCAGCTCCTATCGGCATAGCGGGGGTTCTCCTTTAGCGGTTTTTGGAATACAAGTGTTTCTAAATGTATATTTATGAATGACGTGGAAATATTAATAAATATGGTGAGTAAGGTTATTTGAAAGGAATAACAAACAGGCTAAATCAGAAAGCAGCCTCAGGATCTGCACTGAGGCTGCATTCTTGTCATTAACTCTTCGCTGCCGCGACCGGTAACACCGATCCCTTAAACTTCTCTTTAATAAACTCTGCGACCTGCGGCGATTCCAGATCTTTCGCCAGTTGTTTAATCCGCGGGTCGTTTTTAAGTTTTTCGGTCGTCACCAGAATATTCGCGTAAGGATTCCCTTTGGCGCTCTCCAGCCCCAGTGCATCTTTCGCCGGGTTCAGCCCTGCTTCCAGCGCGAAGTTGCCGTTAATCACCGCCAGATCGACATCCGGTAAAGAACGCGGAATTTGCGGGGATTCCACTTCCAGAATCTTCAGGTTTTTCGGGTTAGTCGCGATGTCACGCGGCGTGGCCTGATTTTTCGCCGGATCGGTGAAGCCTGCTTTCAGCGTAATCAGCCCCTGACTTTGCAGTAAATACAACGCGCGGCTGAGATTGGTTTCGTTATTGGGTACGGCGACGGTGCCATTTTGCGGTACTTCTGCATAGCTTTTGTGACGGCTGGAATAAACACCGAGCGGCTCGATATGCACCGTCGCGGCGACTTCAAACTTCTCTTTCAGCGCCTTTTCCTGCGACAGCAAATACGGGACATGCTGGAAATAGTTGGCATCCACATCGCCGTGCGCCAGCAGTTCATTCGGGTTCACCCCGCTCGGAATTTCGATCACTTTAAGATTCAGACTTGGGTCGATTTTCTGCACATACGCCAGAATTTCCGCATGAGGCACCGGATCGGCCTGCACGCGCAACGGCTCTGCCGCCCAGGCGGACAAGGAGGAAAGCAATGCTGCAACAGCCGTCAGACGAGCGGCAATAGAAAGCGATGTAGAAACCGGCAAAGCGATATTTTTCAGCATAGACATTCCCTAAAATTAACTTTTTTAATTGAGGTGATGGTTTTAATTGAGGTGATAGCGCCCTGCGGATTAACCCGGACAAAATCTATGCTGACATATTTAGTCGCCGTGACTTATACGCATTTCTCCCATGGATATCTGGAAAATTGAGATAAGCATTAATTAATAAATAGGGAAAAACAGTCCACTAAGTGATTTCGTTAATTACCATGAGAGTCACTTTACTATTTCCACCGTTGTGACGGGCTTAACAGAACGCCTTTTAATTTTGGTTTAACTTCCACGCGTTAATTTTTATCCTATTGATTACAAACATATTTATTAGAATGATATTTCAGTGAAATAACAACTCTCTGGTAAATACTTCCGCCAACATGTTAAGGGACTTTCAGTATGGCGATTAACGGTACCCGTTTTACCTTTACGTCAGGTGAACTGCCTGAAGACACCTTTGTCGTTATTAATTTTGATCTCTCGCAGTCGCTCTCAACCCTGTTTTGTCTCAACGTCACCTTAGCAAGCAGGAAGCCTGCGATTAGTTTTGAAAACCTGCTCGATGAAACGGCAACATTAACCGTCTGGCAAGGCGAAGAGGTGCAACGACGTATTCGCGGCATAGTGACGCTCTGTGAACAGGGCGATACCGGTAAACATCAGACGCTCTATCAGCTCACCGTATACCCCGAGTTCTGGCGCAGCGGACAACGACAAAACTGCCGTAGCTTCCAGAATCAGGATATCGCATCCATTTTCGATACCCTGCTCAGGGAAATGGGTATCACGACTTATGAAATGCGCTGCCGTTCTCCGCATCCGGCGCGAGAATTCTGCGTTCAGTTTATGGAAACTGACTTTGCGTTTATCTCACGGCTTGCCGCTGAAGAAGGAATTTGCTTCTTTGAAGATGAATATATTGACAGTAATACGCAGAATCTCGTTTTCGCCGATCACTGTTTATCCATGAGCTCAATCGGCGCGATCCCTTACAACCCCAATACGGCTTCGGAAGCGGACACTTATTGCATCAATAATTTCACGCGTGGTGCCAGAATTCGCCCTGCGAAAGTCACGACGAAAGATTACACATTTACGGCCCCGCGCTGGCATGGGCAGTTTGAAAATCGCCGCGTGGCAACACCTTATCAACGCACAAATTATGAAATTTTTGACTATCCCGGCCGTTTCAAGGATGTCCAGCCGGGTACGGACTTTGCCAATACCCAGCTGGCAGGCTGGCGTAACGATGTCGATTTTGTCAATGGCATCACCAATTCCGCTCAATTACAGCCCGGACTGGCTTTCACACTGGCCGATCATCCGCGTGATGAACTCAATACCAGTTGGCAAATTGTCTCCAGCCAGATGCACCTATGCGTCCCGAGATCCTGAAAGCAGCGGCAGGCGAAGGTTCCGTATTCGTTTCTCACTGCCCGCTGGAGGATAAATAATATGGATCCGGTTCGCTATGCGATTATTGATGGCGCAATAGAGAGTGAATTGCTGAGCTTTCTTGCGACACAGTCCCCGCCACACTGTTGTTTATATTCGCCACCGGTTCAGCCAGAACTGCTGGCTTCCGCGCCCTATCTGGTACAGGTGACGGCAGAAGTTGAAGAATGGCTAAAATTCAAAACGACGCCCTGGGGCATAACATTATATTCATCGCAAAATTTGCACCCGCTGTTGCAGCATCTTCGCCAGTATCTGTGGGTGAAAATTCCGCAACAAGAAAAACCGGTGTTGATGCGTTTCTACGTCCCGAGAATCATCTGGAATTTATTAACGATATTAACGCCGAGGCAGCACAGTATTTTCATCAGCCCGATGAGCAAGGTCATGACTGATTATGATGATACTCATCAGGAAGAAAACTACGATTCAGGTGCTGGTGTAAATTCAGTACAGGAATCAGAGATGCTGATAATAAGTCCCTGGCAGTATAAAAAGTTAAATCAGCTCACACAGAAAAACTACATAAGGAAGTTGGCAGGTTATATTCAGTCCTGTTATGAAACAGAACAAACAACCCCTGTTCCTGAGAAAGAAACGCTTTATCATCGTGCGGAGGATTACCTCAATTATTGTCATTCCTTCGGTATTATTGACAACCGCTCAGTTCGCGGGATTACTTTTCTTTTCCTTAAACAAGGTATAGATGACAGCAATAATGCACCCGAAAAATGGGAAGATCTTCTGAGCATTCAGGATACGTCGGTTTATTATCGGGTAGAAAAGTTGTTATTACAGGAACTGGGTTATATTCCCGAGTAAGGATACTAAAATTATGTCTTCACCTTCATCAACGGCGGGAAAAGCGTGTGCAGAATGCGGCATGCCAGATCCCTGTTTGCATAAAATTATTACAGACTTCCCGAAGCAGGAAGAGAGTCGCATCTGGCCGGAAGAAAATCCTGTCAGATTCACCTTATTGGATGAGGGAGAGGGATGCGAAGGAAGCATCACGATTATCAGCAAATGCAGTAAATCTGGCTGTCCAAGAGCCGAACTAAAAGAAATCGAAAATAACACCTCAGAAGTTTTACAAACGGACGGCAGTCCGAATAGCGTCACACTACATTTCAAAGGGCAGAAAACCGAAACGGATATCCTGGAAATGCTTAACTCTCCCTGGGAATATCTCAGCAGTATTACCACGCCTGCTGATATCTTCGACGCACCGGCACACTACGTTGTGGCGACTCAGGGTTGTCATGAAAAAGGCTCACAGGTCTTTATCGATGTATATCCAAGTGTTGAGATACGTTTTACAACCGGCCTGAGCTATGAACTGACTTCAACTCTCCGGGAGAGAACAGTAAAAGAACGCCGCGATGAGCATAATCAATCGCGAAAAGTGATGGAAAACGCACGACCAAAAAATAGAAATAAACTTCGCCGTGGCTGGCAGTATCAAACTGATAAATTTGAATTATCAAGAAAGACAGAGCTCAATGTAGAATTTGGCGTTAAAATTTGTAATAAAGATTATTCAAAAGAATATGTAAAAGAAATAAAATCCACTAAAAAATCAGATCGCTTGAACAACTTAACAGAATTGATTCTTTAGTTAATAATATCAATAAATATTTTGCACCCGATCCTGAAAACGCAGGTAGCACACGCGAGTATAATATATTCAGCATGGAAATAGCCCCGGTAAATCTGGAAATTTCTTATGCTTATCAGCACACTGATATAAAAGAGGGTCCTTGTCACTTTCTGGGTTTATCAGGCGAACCATTTTTAAGCGGTACCTTTAAATTTGATATCATTCAGTTTATCTGCGCCTACTGCAAAATTGAATCTCTGGTCGGAAAATGTCGGGAGTACCTTGCAAGGCACGGTACCAGCGTTGAATGTTATCTGGAATTCACTCCGGAAATAAACATCAATATCGGAGCTGCATACAGCCAGAATGATCAAGCATGGGCATTTAAAATCCCCGAAGGCAATCAGCTTAAATTAGGGATCGAGGGCGTTGTGAGTGCTGCGTTTGAGGCCGAAGTATTCTTTGCCGAAATCAGCATCGGCGCAAAGGGTGCAATCACGACTGCCGCTGGCTTTGAATTAGATCAACATGACGACGGACTTGATCTGGCCGGATTCCATGAAGGTATTATGGGAAGTTTTGAGTTTGTTGCTGATATTAAACGCAGTAAGAAAAATGGGAAGGTGCTCAAAAAATTAGAAAAAAAAATTCAGAAAGAATGGCAACTTGCTGATGCTTTAAAAGCTAATGAATCCCCAGTGCGTATAAATTTATATGGAAAGTCAAGAGTAATTTCGAATGCTGATGTTACATCGACAAACGAAGCTCAACCCTGGGCAGTTTAATCTAACCAAACCTGGGGTTCGTAGAACGTTTAAACCTTCATTTAAAAAAATAATGGCACACTATGAAAATTTTCAGTTTTCTTTCAATTCTATTATTAAGTGGTGGAATCATGTCCGTTTCCGTTTATGCAGAAAATGTACCTTTGAAAATTCGCACTCTGTTTAATATTAAGGATTCTTTTTGCAGTATTAAAACAAATGGTGTGACTGGAATGGATAACAGAGAATCAGCTTTTGATGGATATGGACGAGGAATTTCAAGTACAAACTCTCTTTTGTTCATGGAAAATGGAGAAAATGAAATAAGCCTTGAAATTGGTTCAACTGCTTGGTTTTCAGATAAAAAAATTGATGATAGCACCAGAGCTATTTTCTCTAATTCTGCGAGTTGCCAAATTGACTTAATACGTTGGGATAACAAGAATAAAACTACCTTGGGCTCTATAACTGTCTCGATTGATAAGGATGGGAAACCTATAGAAACTTCCGGCCCCGTCAATAATATTATCTCTAGGAAAGTCATGGCAGAACAAGTCACTCCTGGGTATATCGATCCAGAATACTATAGCGACAAATACTTCCCCAAAAATATGGAGTTATATCAATTTACTAAAAAAGTACATATTTCAGGAGTTCCGGAATGGAAATGGATAAAGGCTACCACTTTTACCAGCAGTGAAGATCAAATTAACAACCTCAGAAATGCCTATTTGGAAATAGCGACGATAATAAACATGCGCAACAGAAGTCTTCTTAAAGAATCACATAGCATAGCCCTACAGGCTTGGTCAAAGACGACGGGTGAAAGTGAGGATGATATTCTTTCATCACAATACCCCAAAGAAGATATAGAATCCGGCAAAGTTAAAATAGACCCAATTAAATGGGATAAATATTCATTAAGGGTAATGAACCGTGGTCGACTTGTGCAATTTTATAACAAATCAAACCCTGATTATTCGCCATTGACTTTTCATTCGAAAGATAAGGATGGTAATGAAGTAATGGGATATTATGCCCCAATATTCTCCCTAATCAACGGAAAATTCGTCGTCGTCCTTTAACATGGAGTTAATACAATGCCAATAGCAGCAAAAGTTAACGATAAAGGATCTCAGCATGATGGTTACCCTGTTACTCCGATAGCGGCGGGTTCACATACTGTCACTATCGACGGATTACCTGCGGCGCGTTTAGGTGATCCGTTAACGCCACACGGCAAACCCGAACATCCACCCCATCCGCGAAAAATATCCAGCGGTTCAGCTACCGTTTTTATTGACGGGATCCCCGCAGCCAGAGCCGGAGACAGTATCGATTGCGCTGGCGTGGTGATAGGAAGCGGGACTGTTAATATTGGCTAAAACGCTACAGCTCGTTGATTTTAGGATAAAATTATCAAATAACAATTAGATAGCCGGAAAGTTACCACACTCCGGCTTTATGCTTTTTTTTAGAAAAAAGACAATCAGGAATGAATAAAATAACGGGAAGTTATAATATTTAGATATGTTTAATGGACAAATAGTAAAGACAGCGATACCTCACAAAGATTATCGCTGCCCTTCTAACATCACATCACCGCACATTCCGCCCATAAACCAGCGACTCAGCACTGATTTCTGAAATAGATCTCGCGCCGGTTAGCGTCATGGCGACACGCATTTCTTTTTCGATCAGAGTCAGCAGGTTGATGACGCCCGCCTCGCCTGCCGCGGCCAGCGCGTAGACGAAGGCGCGGCCGAGCAGCACGCTGTCCGCGCCGAGTGCGATCATGCGGACCACGTCCAGGCCGGTGCGGATGCCGGAATCGGCGAGAATGGTGATGTCGCCTTTCACGGCGTCGGCTATCGCGGGCAGCGCGTGCGCGGTGGAAAGTACGCCGTCAAGCTGGCGGCCACCGTGGTTTGAGACCACGATGCCGTCTGCGCCAAACCGCACGGCGTCTTTCGCGTCTTCCGGGTCCAGAATGCCTTTGATGATCATCGGGCCTTTCCAGAATTCACGGATCCACTCCAGATCTTTCCACGATATCGACGGGTCAAAGTTGGTGCCCAGCCAGCCGATATAATCTTCCAGCCCGGTGGGTTTGCCGAGATAGGCAGAAACGTTGCCGAGGTCATGCGGTTTGCCGTTGATGCCGACGTCCCACGCCCATTGCGGATGTAAAACGGCCTGCAACATGCGGCGTGCGGCGGCGTTCGGGCCGCTCATGCCGGAATGGGCGTCGCGATAACGTGCACCGGGTACCGGCATATCGACGGTGAAGACCAGCGTTTTCACGCCTGCCGCCTGCGCACGTTCCAGCGCATTACGCATAAATCCGCGATCTTTTAAGACGTAAAGCTGGAACCACATCGGGCGGTCGATGGCTGGCGCAACTTCTTCAATCGGGCAAACGGAAACGGTGGAAAGCGTGAACGGAATGCCTTTTTTGGCTGCCGCGCGCGCCGCCTGAACTTCGCCACGGCGGGCGTACATGCCGGTAAGACCGACGGGTGCCAGTACCACCGGCATCGACAGTTTTTCGCCGAACAGTTGCGTTTCGAGGCTGAGATCGGACATGTTTTTCAGGATGCGCTGGCGCAGGGCGATATCGGCCAGGTCAGACGTATTGCGGCGCAGGGTGTGTTCGTTGTACGCGCCGCCGTCGATGTAATGAAACAGGAATGGCGGCAATTTACTTTTTGCCGCCGCGCGGTAGTCCGTTGATGCAGAAATAATCATCTGGTTTTCTCGTTTTCGTTGTCTTGCGCTCTCTGGCGCGTAGGGGTGCGAAAATTGTAGTCCATTACAGACTCGTCATTAGAAAACAAGCACGGTCTTTCCTATTTCCGATAAAAGCTAAGCCAATTATGTGCGTCGATCGCACATCTGCCGGATGTTAGTCTGAATAAAAACCACAAGGAAAACATCATGAGTTCTCTCCCTGTCGCCATTGTCACCGGCGGAACCAGCGGTATCGGGCTGGCCATTGTTAACAATCTCGCACGCGATCACCGGGTTTATGCGCTCGGGCGTAACAAAGACAGCCTGATTGCACTGCGGCTGATTGAAAATGTAGAAGCAGTAGAAATCGATCTGCTGGATTTCATCGCCGTTGAGCAGTTTGTCCGCGAATTACCGGCGATTGATGTGCTGGTGCATTCGGCGGCGATATCCAAACCGTTGCGTCTTGAACAGGCCACGCCGGAGGACTGGCAAAATCAGTTCTCCATCAACGTTTTCGCCCCGGCTGAATTCACCCGTCTGGCATTACCGGCGCTGAGAAAGCAGGAAGGTCAGATCGTGTTTATCGGCTCGGGATCGGGCACAAAAGCGGAAGGCGGGAATACGGTGTATTGCGCCTCCAAGTTCGCGCTGAGCGCCCTCGCCCATGCCTTGCGACAGGAAGAAACGGAGCACGGCGTGCGCGTTTCCACCGTCGCGCCGGGGCCAACGGACACACCGATGAACCGCAAAACGCGTGAAAGTCAGGGCAATTTTGATGCGATAGATCCGCGTGAATACAGTACGCCGGAATCTGTGGCCGCCGCCGTGCGTCTGGTGGTCAGCGCCAGCGACGATACGCAGATTACGGATATCGCGGTGAGGCCGCGGAGGGATAAAGCCAGACGGTAGTCTGATTTTCCTGGCAAAACCCTCACAAATTTTAACTTGATACAGATCATCGAAAGCGCGGGTTGGGTTTGATCGAATGATAATCATTATCGTTTAATGGTTCATAATGATTGTTTCTTCAGGAGAAGAAGATCCCCATGAGCTTAGACCTCACGCGCTTTTATGCAGCCGATCAGGGCCTGCCGTTCCCGGACCGCTGGGCGGTAATGCCCTGGCGGCCTCAGCAACCCGTTCCTCCGCAGGAGGTTCCCGCACAATGGCAGGCGCTTTGCCAGAAAACGCTGCCTGCGAATAAACGACTGGTCTATCTGCACATTCCTTTTTGCGCGACGCACTGCAAATTTTGCGGGTTCTACCAGAACAAGCTGGAAGCGGAGGCCACCGAACAATACTGCGATTACCTGATCCGCGAAATCGAGCAGGAAGCCAGTTCGCCGCTGCATCAGTCCGCCCCAATCCACGCGGTGTATTTCGGTGGCGGCACGCCGACCGCGCTCAGCGCCCGTCAGTTACACCGGATTATCGTGACCCTGCGCCGCAGTTTGCCGCTGGCACCGGATTGTGAAATCACGGTGGAAGGCCGCATCCTGAATTTCGATGACGAACGCATTGATGCCTGTCTGGACGCGGGCGCTAACCGTTTTTCTGTCGGCATTCAGACGTTCGACACGCGTATCCGTCAGCGTATGGGCCGCCGCGCCAACCGCGACGAAGCCATTAATTTCCTGCGTAAACTGGGCGAACGTGACCGCGCCGCAGTGGTTTGTGACCTGATGTTTGGCTTGCCGGAACAGACCCGCGCGTCGTGGCGGGAAGATTTACAGATTGTCCGCGATTTACCGCTCGACGGTGTCGATCTCTACGCGCTGAATCTGCTGCCGTCCACGCCGCTGGGCAAAGCCGTTGAGAACAACCGCGTCACCCTGCCCGACGTCAGTATGCGCCGCGATTTCTATCTGGAAGGCGAAGCATTTCTGGCGCGTGACGGCTGGCATCAGATCAGCAACAGCCACTGGGCGCGCACCACCCGCGAACGTAACCTCTATAACCTGCTGATCAAAAAAGGCGCGGACTGTCTGGCCTTCGGCAGCGGCGCGGGCGGCAATCTCGGCGGCCAGTCATACATGACGATGCGCAGCCTGGACACTTATTATCAGCGGCTCGATGCCGGGCAAAAACCGATCATGATGATGACCGCCGCCACCACCGGTGAACACCGCTGGCGGCTGGATTTACAGGGCGGCATCGAAGCCGGACGTTATGATCTGAGCCGCATCGTCGAAGATCCGTTCCCGATAGAACCGTTGCTGCAACAGTGGCAACAGTGCGGCCTGATGCACAGCGACGGCCCGCGTTTTAACCTCACTCCCGCCGGACGTTTCTGGGCCAGCAATATGTTGCAGGCCCTGCAAACTCTGGTTCCTCAACTGACCTTACGGAATGACAGCCATGCACACGGATAACCTGCATAAACTGACCGACTTTCTCTCCACTCAGCCTGACGGCACCGTCGAGGATATCGCCCGCGAATATGGTGTGACGCCGCTAACCGTGATCCGGCATTTACCTGAAAGCCACCTGTTTTCGGGCAGTCAGTTCGACGCGGTGTGGGACAACATCACAAAATGGGGCGAGGTCACAACGCTGGTAAATAATGAAGATCTGATCCTCGAATTCCACGGCGCGTTGCCCACCGGCACGCACCGTCACGGGTATTTCAACCTGCGCGGCAAACAGGGAATGAGCGGGCATATCCGCGCGACGAATTGCCAGCAGATCGCGCTGGTCGAACGGCCATTTATGGGAATGAGCACAGCAAGTGTCTGGTTTTTAAACGCTTCCGGTTATGCGATGCTCAAGGTTTTCGTCGGGCGTGACAGCCATCGCCAGCTTCTGAGTGATCAGCTGAATGCTTTTCGCGCCCTTCCTGCCCTTCTGGCCGAGAGAGAGAACCATCCTTGAATACTTTGCTGATTTTTGGCGCTGGCAGCGGCGTCGGGGTTGAACTGGTCGCCCTTGCCGCACAGGAACGCCCGGTTGTGGCGCTTATCCGTAACCCTGAACAGGCTGAAACCCTGCGCGCGGCGGGCGTCACCGTGATTACCGGCGACGCGCTGAACCCGGAAGATGTGTTGCAGGCCTGCCAGATTGCGGGGGCGGACGCACAAATCGTGTCGACTTTAGGCGGAAAACTCTCCGACTACACCGCTAACCGTCTGATTGTAGATACCGCTGAAAAAACCGGTATCCGCCAGATGCTGCTGGTGACGTCAATTGGCTGTGGTAACAGCTGGCCGACCTTATCCGACCGCGCAAAACAGGCGTTCGGGCAGGCGGTGCGTGAGAAATCACTGGCTGAAAGCTGGCTGCAAACCAGCACGCTGGCGTGGTGCATCCTGCGTCCGGGCGGTCTGATGAACGGCGAAGCCACCGGAAAAGCGCATCTTATTCAAACCGAAGCGCACGGCCGCGTCCGCCGCGCCGACGTTGCCCTGCACATCCGCCAGCTACTGGCCACCGGCGCAGGCTGGGGCGAGGTGTACGCGCTGTGTGATGCCTCGCTGGAGGGCGAAAGGTTTTAAAAAAATGCCCCGGAAACGGGGCGTTTGCATCACACATTATTATTCAAATATTTTGACCATTATCAGCAAATCCCTCCGCTATTCATCCGAACCCAGCGGCGCTATTCTTCTTCTCATCGAAGGCAGCCGCCTTCACCCAACAGACACTGAGAAGGAATGACATCATGAAAACCATCAAAACTTTCGTTATCGCAGCAGCACTCGCCACTGTATCTTTTAGTAGCTTCGCCGCGCAAATCGGTACTGTATCAGCGTCCGACAACACACTGGACGGTCTGGAATCCACCTTCGCCGCTAAAGCCGCTGCCGCCGGTGCAACCTCTTATAAAATCATCGAAGCCGGTGGTCAGAACCGAATTCACGGTACTGCGGTATTGTACAAATGATTTGCTGAATTTTAAGATTTAAGAACAAAAGCCGCTCCTGTTACAGAGCGGCTTTGTTGTTTTTAGAATTTCACCCCGTCACTCTTTCGTTGCCACTTTCAGCAAAATGACACCCGCGAAAATCAGCAAAACAGCGATCACACGCAGCGGATTAAGGCTTTCGCCGAACATCGTGACACCCAGAATAAATGCGCCGATGGCGCCGATGCCGACCCAGACGGTGTACGACGTGCCAAGCGGCAGGGTTTTCATGGCGATCGCCAGTAATACGACGCTGAGCAGCATGAAAAATACCGTGATCAGGCTGGGAATGAGGCGGGTGAATCCGTCGGATTCTTTCATTGCGGTCGACCAGACAACTTCGAAAATTCCGGCTAAAAAAAGATAAAGCCAGGCCATAACACATCCTCAGGAATAACAGTCAGGGTCGTCCCTGAATAATCAGGCTGAGTCTCTGGTCGTCCAGTCAGCGTGTGAAGGCTGATTATAGTGCACCTCACCTTCCCATGACAAAAATCACTCTCCCGGCAAAAACGAGTCTTTTTCAGACTGCAGCGTGATGATCGCCGGGCGGAAAAGCTTTTCTTTTTGTTCGATTTTAAACGCGCGGAAATGTTTGCTCTCGCCGACTTCCGATTCCGGCATCAGCGCTGCGCCCGCAAGGCCGTCGCGGAACATTTCGATCACCAGCCGCGGCTCCGACACTTTCATAATCACGTTCACATCTTTCACTTCTTCATACAAACGGTTAAGCAGCACTTCATACGTGCCCTCGCCGCCCATCCGGTGCAACATAACCAGCGGGAAACCGGATAAATCAGCGAATGTCAGCGTGCGGTCGGGCAGGTTTTCGGCCAGTTCTGTAGAGACGACCGCGACCAGTTTGATCGGCTCAAATTCACGGACATAGAAAGAACGGATATCGCCAGGCGTCTGAATCATCGCCATATCCAGCGCCTTGTTCATCACCAGTTCTTCCAGATGGGTGGATTCAGACACCAGAAGGTTCGGATCCCAGTCCGGATTTTTGCGGTACAGCTCGAGAAATACCGTATTGAAATAGCGCAGATAAAGATAAGAAACGCCGATACGCACGGTACGTTTTTTTTGCGACGCGATATCCACCGCCTGCCGCGTGACGCTGTTGACCTGGCTGAGGATTTCACTGGATTTGCGGTAAAGAAAACGCCCGGCTTCAGTGAGAACCATCTGTTTGGTGGTGCGGATAAACAGGGGCGAACCGATTTCTTCTTCGAGTTCGTGCAGACGTTTTCCGAGCGGAGGCTGTGCGATATTCAGCACTTTCGCAGCTTTACTGATGGAACCCTGTTCCGCGATGGTGCAGAAGTAACGCATTCTTTTCAGATCCATCATTCCCTTCTTTTCATTGCGGCGGTGGCACGCTCAGTATACAAAAAGCCACTTCGCAATGAAGTGGCTTTGGCCGATATTCCTCAGTGAATAAAGAGGCTCCAGTAATGCGAGATGGGCATCACCAGAATTAACGCCGGTAATAAATTTCCTACTGCGATGGATTTGATTCCGCTGATGCGGAAACCGGCGGCGAGCATAATAAAGCCCCCTGCTGCCGTGAAATCCCCCATCATTTCCGCACTGGTCAGCGGAAGTATGAACACTGCCGCCGACGCGATAATAAACTGCACAATCCACTGCGGAATGAAAATCAGCGCCACCGCATAACCCAGCACCGTGGCGAAAATAGCCGCCGTGAACAAGTCCATAATCGCTTTAACGATCAGGATATTCGGATCATGCGTCATGCCTTCGGTCATCGCGCCGATAATACCGGTGCCGCTGGCGCAGAACAGGACAATAATCGCGACAAATTTTTCGGTAAACACGCTCTGATCCATGCCGGTATCAGGCGCAAAACGCGAGGCAATCCCGCGCGCCATATTACCCAGACGGGCAATATAACGTTCCAGATAGAACAGTTCCCCGATTGCCGCACCGAGGATCACCGACAGAATCACCACCGGCATACTGTGCATTTTCACCAGCAGCACGACGCCGAGCGCCATCGAGCATAAACCAAAGGTCTGGGGCAGCGAGGTTCTTAACCGCTCTGGCATTTTGACGCCAAGATAGCCCCCTAACAGGCCGCCCAGGATAATGGCGCCGCTGTTAACAATAGGTCCAATTAACATTTCTACTCCGCAAATTTAGAAGCTGTTTTTATATCGTTGTCACAAAGAATTTATCACTCAGCTTTCGCCCCAGCGTTTAATATTAGCGACGTCCAGATCAAATAAATCCAGAGCGCGTGCCACGCTGTGGTGAATAATATCATCCACGCTTTCAGGTTTGTGATAAAGAGCCGGAACTGGCGGAAAAATAATCCCGCCCATTTCTGTTACCGATTGCATATTCTTCAGATGCGATAGATTCAGCGGTGTTTCCCTGACCATCAGCACCAGCCTGCGCCGCTCTTTTAACACGACATCCGCCGCGCGGGTGAGTAAATTGCTGGTTAAACCATGAGCGACAGACCCCAGAGTATTCATTGAGCACGGCGCAATAATCATTCCGATGGTTTTATAAGAACCACTGGAAACACAAGCCCCAAGATTATTAATGGCGTGAACTTCGTCGGCCAGACAGGTGACATCTTCTCTTTCAATATCCGTTTCCATACTCCGCGTCATTTCGGCACCTTTGCTGATAATAAGGTGCACATCGATATCCCTATCACGTAATATTTCCAGCGTTTTCATTCCATATTGAAATCCTGAAGCACCACTGATCCCCACAATTATGCGCCGTTTACTCATATCAGATCCTTAGTTAATGCTTAACGCCCGTATTAAGTAAAGTCAGGTAAGAATTTCTTCACATCGACTTCTTTAAATTTAGAACGTTCGAAATGCGCTTTCAGATGGAAAGGCACGGTGCAGTCGAAGATCGTTTTGCATGACATCCCTTCCTGCAAAATGCTCGGGCTGTAGGCCGGGTTCTGCGACGGATCAAGCGGATGGCAGCGCACGCCGGGAATGGTCGCGATATCCACGTCGCCCTGGAAGCGGGTTTGCATCGCCCACAGGATGTCGTCGGTGTCGAAAATATCCACATCTTCATCGACCAGAATGACGTGTTTCAGCTCAGAGAAAGCGGCGAACGCCAGCAGCGCGGCTTGTCTCTGACGGCCTTCGTCAACCGGAGAAGCTTTCTTAAATTGAAGTACCGCCAGCAGTTTACCGCCGCCGGACGTGTGGGCATTCACATTCAGCACGCGGCCCGGCATGGCGCGGTCGATCATGTCCAGAATACTGGCTTCAGTCGGAATACCGGCCATGCTGACGTGTTCGCCGCTTGGACCCAATGTGGTTTGCAGGATGGGGTTTTTACGGTGCGTGACCGCTTTCACCTTAATCACCGGCAGCGCGGCTTTCGCTTCGCCGGTATAACCGGGAAATTCAGGCATCGCTTTGCCGGTATTGGTGTTCTGATCTTCACGGACGCGCACGTTGGGCAGCAGTTCGCCTTCGATCACGATTTCAGCGTGCGCAATGGCTTTTTCGTCGATGGAGACGCAGTGCGTCAGTTCAACCGCTTTGCCGCGCAGGGCACCGGCAATGCTCAGTTCGTTGAAGCCGAGCGGCGTGGTCGGCGGCTCAAAGCAGGCCGCAATTTCAATCGCCGGATCGACACCAATGCTGATAGAAATTGGCAGCGGTTTGCCCGCACGTTCCGCTTTTTCACGGAACGCGTCGATATGACGGCCCGGTGTCAGCCACATGGACAGTTCGTCACGGCTCTGGATGCACAGGCGGTGAATGGTAACATCGGACTCTTTGGTTTCCGGGTCAGACGCGTAGCACATGCCCATGGTGAAATATGGACCGGCATCTTCTTCGGTGTTGGTTGGCGCGGGCAGTAAGGTGCGCAGGTCGAAGTTCGGGTCATCGGCCAGATACGTGACTTCCTGACATTGCGCGGTGCCGCGGTCAATAACGACAGGTGCAATGGCGTTTTTCACGGAGTCTTTCAGCAGAAAACCGAGTTTTTCCGGCGCGCAGTTCAGCAGATGGCCGACACGTTCGCGGGTCGACATCAGGCCGGTCACCACACGGACGCCCGGAAAACCTTTGATGTTGTTAAACATCATCGCCGGGCCTTTGCGGGTCGGACGTTCGCAGGTCCCACCGGCACCGACATAACGGTAAACGCCGGACAATTCCGCATGCGGATCGACTTCCACATCGGTACTGACCATTTCGCCTGGCAGGCTTTCAAGGAATTCAATGGCGGAGCGCAGATCGTGCACTTTATTATTTTGAGGGTGGGTTTCTTTCTTAGACATAATATATTCCACGTGATAATGAGAAAGTATTTATTCGACGTGGTCAATATATCGGCCTGAATATCAATCAAAAAGTACCGTTTAAATATACAAGCTAAACCTTTTTGGTTTACGTTATAAAATAAAATTATTATTTAACACTTAGGAATACATAATAATAACTTTATGACAATAAAACAGGATATTAACGCTACGCCGGTCACAGCGTAACGTTAATTAAAATGAAGGGGATTTATAACGGAACGGAGAACTGGAAACACGCGCCCGGTTTTTGCTGTTCAACCAGCCGGATATCCCCGCCGTGAAGCTGCAAAATACGGCGCACAATCATCAGCCCCAACCCGCCCGCGCGGTGTTTGTTGGTGCTGAGAATTGACGGCCGCACAAACAGGCTGTCTTTCAGCTCCGGCGCGATGCCCGGTCCGGTGTCTTTCAGCTGAACCATCACCTGTTCGCCGTTTTTCCACAGTTTAATCTCAATGACGCCGCCTTCCGGCGTGTGGCGGATGGCATTATCCAGCAGGTTCGTCAGCACGCGTTCAATCATACCCAGATCGGCATTCACCAGCGGAATACCCGGCGTGATGTCTGCCAGCAATTTTTGCCCGCGTGTTTCGGTCGCCAGCTCAAATTTCTGGAAAACGTCCTGCACCAGTTCGCTCAGGGAAAACGGCTCTTTCTGCGGCTTCACCACGCCATATTCCAGGCGCGCCAGTTCAAATAATTCCTGCGCCAGACGCCCGACCTTTTTACTTTGCGTCAGGGCGATATTCAGATAGCGCTGCCGGTCTTCGTTGCTCAGATGATCGGATTTCACCGACAGCGTTTCCAGGTAGCCGTGCAGCGACGTCAGCGGTGTCCGCAAATCGTGGGAAATATTGGCGATAAATTCACGGCGCTGCTGATCCTGCACCATCAGGCTTTGCCACTGCTGGTCGATGCGTTTTGCCAGCGCGACAAATGCCTGTTGCAGTTGGGACACTTCATCGCGCGGCGCACCGGCAGGCGCAGGGCTTTTTGCCAGTGCCTGAATAGCCTCCATTCCGCCGCTGTCGAGCTGTGCAACTTGCTGCGTCAGTTTACGCACCGGACGCGTCACCCAGCGGAACGCCAGCGCCCCCGCCAGTAAACCGAACAGCGCCACCAGCCCCATAGAACGCAGCGCCAGCGCAATCGACGACTGGTATTGCGCGTCGCTGGTCAGCGCGGTGTATTCATCACCGAGCAGCACGATATACACGTAACCTTTGGTCACGCCGTTCTCTTTCAGCGGTGCCGCCGAGAACACCTGACGGGTTTGCGGGTCACGCGGATTGTCGCCGTAAACCGGCATTTTCGCGCCCTGTAACAGCGCATTTACCGGCGATAAATCGATTTTTTGCTGTTGAAGTCTGCCCGCTGGTGCCGCGTTGCCGACAATATTGCCGTCTTTATCCAGCAGATACACTTCCACACTCGGGTTCACCGCCATCAGCTGATTAAACAGACCATGCACGGCTTTCGGATCCCAGTCACCCTGGCTGAGCAGCGGATTATTGGCCGCAATCTGCGTCGCCAGATTTGCGGACAGCCGCTGGATCACCGACTGGCTGTACTGATTGCTGGAACGCACCTGCATATAGCCGGAAAGCGCGCAGCAGGCGATCAGCAGCACCGTAAATACCAGAGTCAGTCTTTGTGCCAGCGTGAGATTTTTCATGATTTACCCTTGTGACTCTTCCGCAGAAGAGACGAATTTGTAGCCTTTTCCCCACACGGTCAGAATGCGTTCCGGCTCGGCCGGATTGGCTTCTATCTTGATGCGCAGCCGGTTGATATGGGTGTTCACCGTATGTTCATACCCTTCGTGTTCATAGCCCCAGACCTGATTTAACAGGCTCAGGCGCGAGAACACTTTGCCGGGGTTTTTGGCAAAGAAGTACAGCAAATCAAACTCACGCGGCGTCAGTTCTACCGGCTGATGATTGAGCACCACGTCGCGCGCAATCGGATCGATAACCAGCCCGGCAAAACTCAGCGTCCCGGCGTCCATTTTCAGGTTGCGGCTCATCGCTTCCTGACGGCGGAACAGCGCTTTGACCCGCGCCACCAGTTCCAGCATGGAGAACGGTTTCGCCAGATAGTCATCGGCTCCCAGCTCCAGACCCAGCACGCGATGCACTTCGCTCGAACGCGCACTGATAATGATAATGGGCGTGTAGCGCGTCATGTTGCGGGCGCGGCGGCAGATTTCCAGCCCGTCCACGCCGGGCAACATCAGGTCTAGAATTAAGGCATCCCAGCCGCCTTTTTCCAGATGCGCGACGCCCAGATTGCCGTCCGCCGCATGCGTAATTTCATACCCTTCGTCACGCAGATGCAGGCTGAGCAATTCAGCAATATCCCCGTCGTCTTCAACGATCAGGATTTTTTTCGTTTTATCCATTTTGTTATCCCACCGCGTGGCGTCCTCGTATCGTTTGAGTCTACACAAGCAATGCCCCCTGAGTTATCACATTTTATTTAACTTTGCGTGAGGTCTCGGGGAACAAATCTGCTCAATACTCGCTACATCACAGGGCAGATGGCGGAAACGCATCATGACAATTCATACCGAGTTACCTCAGGTCGCAGGGCAAAAACCGGCCACGGTTCATCCTTTATGGTTGCGTCTGACTCACTGGCTGAACGCGCTGGCGGTGCTGATTATGGTGACCAGCGGCTGGCAGATTTATAACGCGTCGCCGCTGTTTGATTTTGACTTCCCGCGGTCGATTACCCTTGGTGGCTGGCTGGGCGGCGCGATTCAGTGGCATTTTGCCGGCATGTGGTTGTTCGGTTTTAACGGTCTGTTTTATCTGCTGATGAACATTTTTACCGGCCGGATGAAACAAAAATTCTGGCCGCTGACGCCGCGCGGCATTTTCAACGATTTACGTGCAGCCCTGCGTGGCAAGCTGCAACACAACGATTTACGTCATTACAACATGGTGCAGCGCGCCGCGTATGTGTTCGTGATGTTCGACGGCATCGTGCTGGTGCTTTCCGGGCTGGTGGTGTGGAAATCGGTGCAGTTTCCTTTACTGCGCGAACTGATGGGTGGCTTCGACACGGCGCGTTACGTTCACTTTTTAGCGATGGCGTCGCTGGTCGGGTTTGTTGTGCTGCATTTAGTGATGGTGGCGCTGGTGCCAAAAACGCTGATCGCCATGATCCGTGGACGTTAAGGGCTGAATATGAAGAACATTATCAAAAAAAGTATCGTTCAGATTTTCAGCACGTCAGACAGTGAAGCGATTGTGCAGGAAGCCAAGAAACAGATTATCCGCGAACTGGATGCGCCCTCCCGCCGTCTGTTTTTACAACGCGGGCTGACGCTCGGCGGCATCGCCATGCTGACCGGCTGCGACATCAGCGATAACGCCAGTGTGGAAACCGCGCTGGGAAAAATTTCAGGCTTTAACGACCGCGTTCAGGGCTGGCTGTTTGGCTCGACGCGTCTCGCGCCGGTTTATCCGGAATCGATGATGACCCGTCCGTTTCCGTTTAACGCGTTTTACGCCGAAGACGACGCGCCGGAAGTCGACGGGCTGGCCTATCGCCTGAAAATCGCCGGTCTGGCGCTGGATAAACGTGAATGGTCGCTGCCGGCACTCTACAAAATGGCGCAGGTCAGCCAGGTGACGCGGCATATCTGCGTGGAAGGCTGGAGCGCAATAGGCAAATGGGGCGGCGTGCCGTTTGGTGATTTTTTACGGCTGATTGGTGCGGATCTGAGCGCGGAATACGTCAGTTTCAAATGTGCCGACGAGTATTACACCAGCATTGATATGGCCACGGCGCTGCATCCGCAGACGTTGCTGGCACTGACCTATGACGGAGAGATTTTACCGCGTAAGTACGGTTTCCCGATGAAACTCAGGATGCCGACCAAGCTCGGTTACAAGAACCCCAAACACATCGAAGTGATTGAAATTACCAATAAATTCACCGGTGGCTACTGGGAAGATCAGGGCTACAACTGGTTTGGTGGAAGCTAGAACACACGACGACGAACCCAATAAAACCCCACAGAGAAAAGGATTACCCCATGAAAAAGTTAACCGTAATGATGATGTCTGCCTGTCTGATGATGGGCGCAGTGAGCACCACCTACGCCGCTGACGCGATGATGAAAAAAGACACCATGGGTCACATGTCCAAAGACTGTATGAAAAAGGACAGCATGAGCAAAGACTCGATGGCGAAAGACAGCATGGGCAAAGACTGTATGTCCAAAGACAAAATGTCTAAAGACCACATGTCAAAAGACGCGATGAAGAAAGACAGCATGTCGAAAGATGGCATGAAAAAAGATGCAATGAGCCAGTAAGGCGACGGGTCATTTAATTTTGAATAACCGTGCAATAAAAAAGCCGCCTGATGGCGGCTTTCATTTTAAATAGCGCTCATTTTAAATATAAAGGCTCAACGATAAGGCGAATTCAGAGGCACTTCAGCATCAGGTTCATGCGTTATGCGGTTTCGCAAATCACGTCGGATCATTTCAATTGCCCAGAACCAGAAGATATGCCCGACTAACTCAGAAAGATATTCATCAAACGGAATATTCGCCAGCGACGGCGACAGCCCTAACAGCGGGAAGCTAATCCAATGAACTGCAACTGTTGCAATAATACCGGCCAGCGCACCCTGCCATAATTTTACTTTAGGGAATACTTCGGCAACGAGGCAATAACCCACTGCGAAAACCAAAGAAAATATAATGTGGGTAATATGTACGGGGTTAATGATATGTTCTGAAAATTGGTAGACGGTATGCGTCGGGTCTATTCCTAAGTAATCTCTTAAGAAAAGAAAGGGAGGATTGAATTCATCACGACCACCCGAAAAAGTACGGGGAGGTAACGGAACTTCTGCACCCCATTTCACGAAGGCTGACATGATGCCAGCAATAATACCGACAAAGAGAGCAACGCCGTATCTGCGACGTTTAGGCTCCGTTAATGCGAAAAAACCCTTCATTCTGTAGTCCTTTATTGATAAGTGATTCCCTTAAAGAATAATGGCTTATGACGCAAAAATTATGATCTGGATCACGTTTTCATAGGATATGTAAACAACGGTAAATAATTAACCGTTAAAGCTTCCGCGTTACACTAAACCCTTACAATATTAACACCAAAAATGGACATTCAACTTCATCATTCTCAACGATATCATGACCTATGAAATCATAAAGGAATAATAAAATGAATGTTATGTACATAGACCAATCTACGTATCATCAGCAGGGATTATCATCACTTTTGGATGATTTCATTATTGATTGCTATAAAACCGCAGATGAAGCGGCGCGTGTTTTTAATATATCAAACGGAGAATTACATCCAGTGCCATTTGTGATTTTCGATTTGCCCGCACATTTCCTTTCGGCAATCGCGCAAATTGAATACCTGGCCTATATGAAGAGGGAACATGGCGTAAAGTTAATTTTCTTTTCGGATTTCAAGAAAAATCGGGTGAGTTACCATCCTGACCGCATCACAGCAGACTTCTTTATCGATAAAAACCTGCCGTCTCAAACTCTCCTTAACGTAATGAACGGAATTATTAACACGAATAAGAACGTCGAACCCTTTTCAAATCCTGTCAACAAAGCGCTCACTGAAAAAGAAATTATCTTTTTATGTTGTTTATTCGCGAATGGTTCCATTGAAGGTGTCGCGAGAGCCAGCCGTAAAAATCCCAAAACACTCTACAGTTATCAGGCAAATTTGGTTAAGAAACTCAACCTCAGGAACAGTCTTCACCTGTATAAAGCCTTTATCCATAACGATTGAGTCACCCGTTTTTAATGAGTGACTGCATGATTTAAATGAGGTTATTGCGTTGTCGGGGTAAAAATAACTCTGAGCGTTCCGCTATAACGCCCCGCTGTTTTCGACGATAAGATGAAAGAAGGGGTAATTAATTCCATCGGGGCGGGAACACATAATACGGAATTTCTCTGGCCCGGTAAGACGACGCGGCGCAATACCCCTTTATTCGTCCCGCTCCAGACGATCTCACTGCCGTTCTGCACCACCTGACGCCCTTTAGTCAGCGGATTTACCACTTCAACGGAATAATCCAGACGATCTTGCGCCAGATTTTTATTCCCGCCCTGACGATATACAGAGAACAACCCGGTGGCGCGGGCGGGTGCGGCGGATCCTTCGTCCTGAAAAATTAAACTCACCCGGTTGCTGTCCGAATTATTGCCATCATACAAACACATATCCAGAGAGCGAGTGCCTGCCACATTGGTTGTACCGCGTCCGCCGGGGAATATTTTCAGCCCCAGATCCACATTGGCGGCCGCATTACCAAACTCAGGCAGGTAGATCTGCTGATTGCCGTAATCCGTGACTTTAAACGCCAGGGTTGCAATCCAGTCGCCTAACTTTGTCGCATTGGTACAACCGATGCTGATATTCTGGGAATTACCGGTACAGGTTGTTGGCCACTGCATCAGCGACATTTTCAGGGTCGCACTCCAGGTTCCGGCCGAGGGGAATTTACTCAATTCGGACGACGGCAGATAAGCAGAAAAGTCCGTCCCGTCACCACGCGGCGTTACCGCACCCCCGAACGCATTCAGCGGAACCAGGTTGGAAGCTATCACCACGTTATTCAGTGATCTTCGTTTGGTGAGATAAACATTCAGCACCAGCGTCTGTTTCGTGGTGCTTTCTGTGAAAGTCACCGACACGGGGTACGGCGCAGGAGTGGCTTCCAGCCAGACGGGGAACGTCGGGCAGGCCCCGTATGGATTGCTGGTACGTGACTGACAAACCAGCGTATTTCGCCCCCATTTCGGCGCATCATTCGTGTCATAACCGCCGTTTTCGTTTGACCAGATCGGCAGCTGTGCGGGCACGGACATCCGGTCGAAGGTGACCGCCACGCTGGTGTTACGCCCCGACGGCGTAAGCGTTGCCGCCTGCACCTGAACGCCAGTCATCCACCCAACCAGCGCCAGCCCCGCGATAAATCTGAGTTGCATACAAAATCCTTATTGTTGTTCCTGCCGGAAAGACTGTTCACGGGCGAGAGGGACGTCGTCCGCGCGCCGCGTAGCGATCAGCATTTTTGCCTGCTGCTGAACGTTCTGCGGTATTGATGCAAGGCTGATCGCCTCGCAGCCGGTGTCTCCGACGTAGCGCACGACGTCATGGGTACTTTTGACCTTCATTTCACAGCGATACATCTGCATCCCACGCGCCATATACAAATCCTTCATGCGGTGATCGGTTTCAGCGGTAAATCCTCCCTGCCCTAAACCTGACCAGCTGACAACATTGAGCGGAATTGCGTCTTCAAGCGGGGTTTGCTGATTGATCATCAACCTGCCGAGATAGGTGTAACGCGAAACGATATTCACCTTGCCGACCAGCATCCGGCCCGGCGAGATAAACAGCGAGCGGCGTCCGGCACCCTGCGTGATTTCACTGCGCATACCGGCGGTAGATTCCACCGAATCATTGATGCTGATATTGCTCTGCGTGTAAGCCGGAACACTGAACAGCGTGCGGCCGGTGCCGTGCAGGCTTGCGCTCCCCGCGCCGTCTACTGAGACATCCACACGGGTATCACGGCTGTCATCCGTGCTGTCGACGCTCAGCCCCACCGCGGCACCCGGCAGACCGTTGCCCCATTTTCCCCAGTACAGGCCCGATCGTGCCACAGCCATTGAAGAGTTATAGCTGCCGCTGCTGCTAAAGCGCTGGCCGGACGAACCCGAGGACGCCGAACTCACTGCCAGGCTGCCGCTGCCGTATTCGCCACCGGTTTTACCGTAGACCGACGCATTCAGGGTGTTCTCCTGATTACCGTTGAGATTCACACCGATTTCCTGCTGATTCTGCGCATCGAAATACCAGTTCTGCGCCACGTTGTAGCCGACCTGATTTCTATTGCTGCGATCTGACTGATAAGTCATGCCCAGTGAGCTGTAGTTCGAGCGCGCATCAATGGTTGGCGTGCTGACGCGCGAGAGCGAAACCGACAGGAATCCCCCGTTATCACGTTTCATGCCGGTACTGTTGGTGCGCGTAAAAAGGTTGGCGCTGGTATTGATGTTGATACCGTTGAAGCTGAATCCACGCCCGAGCCCTGCCTGCCACGTGTTGGTTTTTGTTTTGCTGTAAATATTGCGGCGGGTCCACACCGGCACGACGTCGTCGTCATCTCGCTGTGCAGGTATCACGTTGCGGCCTTCATTTTCGCTGGCACTGTAACCGGCGTTCACATACCAGCTTTTGACGGGCACGCTGAACATCAGGCTGCTGCTCTGGTAGCACCCGCTGAAACCATATTGTCCGCCGTTGTTGCTGTAGCAATCCTGCGCATAGAGGGCGCTGCGGTAGAAACTGAGAGAGAAACCGTCGTTATAAGAGACTTGCTGGATATTGCCGCGCGAGCCTTCGCTGCCTTTCAGGTAGCTGAAACGGGTCGCCAGAATGCCGTCAAGCAGTGCGTTGTCGAATCCGTGACTCCAGTCGAGAGCGCTTTCGACAAAATGGTTACGGTTGGTCATCGCGACACCGCCGGTCAGCGCAGTCTCAAGATTCAGCGGGATTTTGATCCCCGCCTGAATCACGCGGCGGTCGGCACCATTTTGCGATTCCGCGCCATTACTTTGCCTATCCTGCCCTGGAATAGCGCCGCCCTGCACAAACCACTCAACGTTTTGACTGGTGGAACTGCCTGTCCGGCTGAAAGGTACCTGCTCAGTGCGCGAAAGCTGATTGTCTTCATACACGCGCAGCGTCACGGTGTAACTGCCATTGGGAAACGCCGTGGTGTCGAGGTTTTGCGTGCCCGCATTCAGGTAAAAAGTGCCCAGGAGTTGCTGATCACGATAGGCATCAATGCGCGACGGACGGGTAATAAAGACCGTCACCGGCGTACCCTGTGTGGTCTGAGTACTGTTAACCCAGGCCAGCGTGGAACCCACGCGCGCGCCTTCGATAGTGCTGAGCGGCAACTGGCTTAATGTGATGTTTCCGCCAGCGTTGCTGAAAATGTCCCGCGAATCCATGCGTCCGGCCTGGACGTAGTAACGCTTGCCCAGATCGCGGCGCAGAAACGCGTTATTGAAGCGAACTTCCTGATGATTTTGCTGACGGTATTTCTGCGCAAGGTAATCCCAGTCAACACCGGCATAGCTGTTTTGCGTCAATCCCAGTGCGCCCGCGCCTTGCAGGGATAACGACTGGTCACCGCTGTTGGTCACGAAATTGATATTTTGCTGATGAATAAATGCCGCTTCGGTTTCAGCGGTCTGTTCGTAATACGGCGAGGCATTGCCTGCGGAAAGGGGAATAAATTCCGGGCCAAGGAAGAGCGCAACTTTGGCATTATTTTCGTCATAGATAAGCGCGACGGTATCGGTGTCCAGATAGTCACATCCGGCCACCCCGCCGTTACTGCTGCAAGCCAGATTGCCGTTGCGCGCCAGAGGTTGACGGATCAGGCCGTCTAAGCGCTTTTCCTGCTGCGGGTTCTTCTGATAATGCTGCATGACCGCGCGGGCGATCTCTTCCGGTTTCAGGAAGGTGACGGTATCGAGTGAAACAGTGGCTTCGAAAAGTCCGAGCGATTGTCCGTAGACAGAAAGATTGACCCACAGAGTCTGCCCGGTGACCAGCGATTCAAAACCCGGCGGGACCTGCGTCGCTGCGCGGACAGAAAGAGAGGGGATCAGGGTAATGAAAGAGGCTATTAAAACAACGCGAATATTGACCTTCATTACAGCGTCCTGCTGAAAAGAATAATAAGGGGGCAGACCGCCCCCCGTAATAATCGATCAGGCAATCCGGGCAATCAACTCTGCGTCGTTGCCTGTGTAATTAACAGGCTGACCACGCCGGAATAGGTACCGGTCGTCAGAGGCGCGAGGGTTGTCTGAGAAATTTTCAACGGCAGGATTGAGGAGCCATTGGTGTTACCCGCCGGGAACAAGTTAGCGTAAGTAAAAGGCGTCGGCGTTGTTGTGATCGTTTTAAGATCCGCACCCAGTGTCACTTTCAGCGGCACAGCCGTGCCGCTGGTAGCTTCGTTTAACTGCGCAGCACTCACCAGCGCAACGTTAATGTTCGCAGTGGCTGAATTTGACCAGATCTTGGTGTTGAGTGAATAGGTAGACAAACCCCGGCCCGGAATATATTGCATAGTAATTGTGCCCGGTAATGCAGTGCCGTCCGCCTGTGTCATATCCACTGTGGCATCGACGTTGGCATTAACAGTAATATCTTTCTGCACAGCCTGTGCATTAAATGCAGCCGTTAATACTGTCGCGATGAAAAGTGGTTTAATTAATTTTTGCATTTGTAGCTCCATGAAAATCCATGTAATGGTCTTAAATGACCGTGTCGTCGGTGATGAACCGTCTCATAACAAACAGGTTGTTATTCCCTTAGAACATGCTGGCCGTATTCTCAATAGCGTACTCATTCAGGCTTTTCGAGTTCTGATCAACATATTTAATTCTTATTTCATGTGCTGAATTTAATTGCGCAGGCGTCCACGATTTCAATATCAGAGTTTCGTCCGGGTAGACCGTGGTATGTTCTTTTTTCCACTGGCAACTCCCGCCCGTACTCCCCTGCGGGCAGATCCCCACCTCACGAATAACAATGCGCACTGTGCCGGTATTTTTTACTTCACTGCCCGTTAACTGACGCAAAGATAACACCGCATTCTTTGGCAGAATATGCACAAGTACGCCCCAGACTAAATTGATACCGACCTGATTGGATATTTTATTATCCTGCCCGGATTTATCTTTCAGCTCATCGGGCGAACCGACAGCCTCAAAATATACACGCCAGGCCGTTTCCTTTTCCGGCGGTTGTAACGAGATCAGACGAATAATCCGTTGTGACCCCGAAGCCAGTGCAAATTTGTCCGGCGTGGTAATCAGCGAGGGTGAAACGGCATCCTTAACCCATATTTCCTTTTCAAAGGGGGTCGCAGGGCGTTCGATTTTCTTAATGCTGACTTTAATAAACTGCGCCTCACCGCTTTGGGATAAGGTTTGAATCTGCGCTGCGCCCTGGTTATTTAGCGTCACTTCCATCGGATAGACACTCATATTTGCGCAGGCAGCATTGATGCCTAAAAAAGTCATGGGTATCAGTGAGAAACGCAGTATCCCGGCAATCTTTTTTTTACAAAATTGCCCAAGAGAAATGTTGTGGCGCAGGGACTGATGACGTGACTCATCCATGATAAATCCTTATAAATTCCATTAAAAAACGTGCCGGCAATTCCCTCTCCAGAGGGTTCTGCCTGTTTACCCGGACTTCTGAATCCGCGGGAATAACCTGGCGATAAGAAAATTCTCACATGGCGTTTGTTAAGTCACTGTCCATTTTTGTGGTTAATTTTTTTAGAGGGAATAACCGAAAAAAACCTCCTGCAAGAAAACCAACATAACTCGATGAAACCATTAATTAAAATCCGAAAAATAATAAATACTGTATGACTTAAACAAATCATATCTCTGAACAAAATAAGATCAACTCTTATGCAAATTCGTTAATGGAGTGTTAGGATTAAACCTAGAGTGATTAATCAGACCTTTTAGAACTTTAACAAAAACACATCACACTCCCGTCGCCATATAGCATTCTAAACTGTTTCTCAACACGCTTGAAATTAACGCTAAATAACAATTGCGATATTTTTTAATTTGTAATATGACACCAGGCAAAGTAAGCATCGAAATGAAGAGCAAACAAGAACTCAGGGATTTCATTTCTCATCGTGCAGAAGAGATTAAATCTCATCAGGATATAGAGTTAGTCATGCAGAGACATTACAAACTTATGTTTAAACTTTATCTGACTAAACCCCTCTATTTTAAGGTTATTTTCAAAGCCAATCGTTTTATTATTGGAACAGCGGTAATGACTTATTTTTTCACGACAGAGAATCCCACGCTCCGCCATGTGAAAGACTTCTGTAAGACGACGGGGTTAATCAGTGAAAATACCGTGGACTCATTCCTGCTATTTATTCGTGTGGGCGGAAGAATGGACGTTAAAAAGGATCCGCTGGATAAACGGAAGCTAAACTATACGGTGACATCAAAAGCACAGGATGAAACCCGCGCGCTCATCAATACCATGATGATCCCCTACGGCATGTTGTATCCGGATTTCGATGTTTCCCGCTGTCTGAAAATGGAAAATTTCAACGCTGAATATTTTCGTAAATACTCGGAAATCATACTCAATCAGATCTATTTATTCGATATGGTGCCCGATTGTAAGGAGTTCATTTTCAGGGACGCCGGACACATGATTCTTATGGATTTGTACATCGAAAGCATCCGCCAGCAGAATGCGGTGATCGGGTATAACTATCTGAAAGCTTCGCTGAAATGCGGGGTTTCCCGTTCACACATCAAGCGATGCCTGAAAGCCGCAGAGACCGGTGGCCTGCTGAGGCTTGATACCACCAATAACACGATCGTTTTGCATCTGTCCTTCATGCAAATGGCGCTCAACTACTTTTCCGTTTACATGGCGATGGTCGAGTATGGGCTTCGCGGACTGCCCGATGTGGCACGCCCCGCTGATACCGTTGTCGCAGACGGCCTCTCCGTCCCTCTCTGAGGGATAAACCGGAGGCTTGAAAACTCACTGCTCGAAAATTGTGCTTCAGATCACATTTCGAATATGTTAACGTTAACACTTGTGATTAACATCATGAAATCACCCTACTACGTCTGTGAAAAGCAAAAAGTTAACGTTAACAATGTGGTCTACACATTCGAAAAATGAACGGACACACACATGAAGAATAGCAACCGAAGTCCTTACACATTGCTTAGCGGGTTACTTTTCTGTTTTTTCTACACCTGGTCATCAGCCTTCTCGCTTATCTCACTGTGGTTAAGCCAGAAGATTGGCCTGCGGGGGGCTGATACCGGGCTGTTATTTTCTGCCATCGCCCTGACGGCGCTTTGCGCTCAGCCGTTGTACGGTTTTATTCAGGATAAGCTGGGTTTACGCAAGAACCTGCTCTGGGCAATTGGTTTTCTGTTGCTGCTCAGTGGCCCCTTTTTCATCTTTGTCTTTGCGCCGTTACTGCAGGCCAATATTTTTGCGGGAGCGGTAGCGGGCGGGCTCTATGTCGGTGCCACTTTTTTTGCCGGGATTGGGGCGCTGGAGTCGTATACCGAACGCGTCAGTCGCATTTTAGGTTTCGAGTTTGGCAAAGCCAGAATGTGGGGATCGCTGGGCTGGGCGGCGGCGACGTTCTTCTCCGGCATGCTCTTTAACATCAATCCAAACCTTAATTTCTGGATGGGATCCTGCTCCGCGTTGGTTTTCCTGCTGTTACTGTGGAGATTACGCGAAGTCAAAACCGATGCCCTGAGTCAGCTTGAGTACGGTAAACCCGGTAATCTGCGGTTTTCCGATGCCACCGACCTGTTCCGCCTCCCCCGCTTTTGGGCGCTGATCGTATTTGTCACCGGTGTCAGCGTTTATAACGTCTATGACCAGCAATTCCCGGTGTACTTCTCGTCACTCTTCTCTGACGTCAGAAACGGCAACGAGATGTACGGTTTCCTGAATTCCTTCCAGGTATTTCTGGAAGCGGGCGGGATGTTCCTCGCGCCGTTTGTGGTTAACAAGATTGGCGCTAAAAATGGCCTGTTGCTGAGCGGTCTGATTATGGCGCTGCGCGTCTTTGGTTCAGGGCTGGCCGCGGATGCCGTCACGATTTCCTGCATGAAACTGCTGCACGCCGTGGAGTTGCCGATTCTGCTGATCGCCATGTTTAAGTACATCACCACGCGCTTCGACCCGCGCCTGTCAGCCACGCTGTATCTGGTGGGTTTCCAGTTTATTACGCAGGTCTGTGCCAGTGTGTTTTCGCCACTGGCAGGCAAAGGCTATGACACGATGGGCTTCGCCGACACCTACATGATTATGGGCGCGCTGGTACTTTCCCTCACGCTGATTTCCGCTTTCCTTCTCACCGGTGACAAGAGCCGGACTCCCTATTCAATGGACTTTAAAAAGGGCGAAAACCTATGAAGCAGCGACTTGAACGTGCTGAGCACGCTTTGCAGGATGCGGCAAAAAAACGCGGCAACGCATTCTATCCCCTCTTTCATCTTGCGCCACCGGCTGGCTGGATGAACGACCCGAACGGGCTGATTTACCATCAGGGTGTTTACCACGCTTTCTATCAGCACCACCCGTTCAGTGAAAACTGGGGACCCATGCACTGGGGACATGCCACCAGCAAAGACATGGTGAACTGGCAGCATCAGCCGGTTGCGCTGGCACCTGGCGAAGATTACGACCGCGATGGTTGCTTTTCCGGCAGCGCAGTAGACGACAACGGCGTACTCAGTCTGATCTATACCGGTCATGTCTGGCTTAACGGCGAAGGCAATGACAGTGCGATCCGCGAAGTGCAATGTCTGGCCACCAGCGAGGACGGCATTCATTTCACCAAACAGGGTGTGATCCTCACCCCGCCGGACAACATCATGCATTTTCGTGACCCGAAAGTGTGGCGCGAGAACGGCTGCTGGTGGATGGTGATCGGCGCACGCGATAACAGCGACTGCGGACAGGTGCTGCTCTATAAAGGAACAAGCCTGCAAAGCTGGGTGCTGGATCGCGTACTGGCTAAAGCGGACAGCCATACCGGCTATATGTGGGAATGCCCGGATTTCTTCCCGCTCGGCGATGAACATATCCTGATGTGTTCCCCGCAAGGTATCAAAGCGCAGGGCGATGATTATCAGAACTTATTCCAGAGCGGCTGCCTGCGCGGGTCGTGGCAACCGGGTCAGGACTTCACAATCACAGAAGGCTTTACCGAACTGGATCACGGCCATGATTTCTACGCACCGCAGTCATTCACGGCGACCGGTGGACGGCGGATCGTCATCGCGTGGATGGATATGTGGGAATCCGTGATGCCGTCAAAAGCGGAAGGATGGGCGGGCTGTATGACATTGCCACGCGAACTGACGCTGCGTGATGGCAAAGTGCGCATGATGCCCGTGAATGAAATCGAGACGCTGCGCCGTGAACATTATCCTGTCGCACCGTGCGTGCTCGGGAATGGCGTCCGGCCTCTGGTGGAAGATGCACAAGCCGTGGAGATCATCACGCAATGGGATCTGACCGCTTCAGATGCTGAACGCTTCGGGATAAAACTCGGGGACGGCGTATCCCTTTTTGTGGATACACTGGCGCAAAGACTCTGTCTGGAAAGGGATTTCCCGATGCACGGCATCAAAGACGCCCGTAGCATCGCACTGACACCAGGGCAACGGCTGGATTTGCGCATGTTCATCGACCGTTCGTCGGTGGAGATTTTCGTCAATCAGGGAGACGCGACGTTCAGCAGCAGAATTTATCCGCAACCCGACCAGCGCGCCCTGTCCGTTTTTGCCACCAACGGTAAAGCGGCCTTAGTTCACGGTGACGTCTGGACGCTAAGCGCAGGCTGATCGTGCGGGAAGTGAATAAAGAGAAGACGTTATAAAGACTCGCGCTCCAGTACAGGGGAATCGATTTTTATCAATCCCTGATTGGGGCGCTGTTCGATCAGATGCAACACCGCCTCGCGGCCAATTTCGCGGTGAGGTAATTGAACGGTGGTCAGCGGCGGGATGAATAAATCGCCGATACCGACCATGTTGTCGTACCCCAGCACGGCAACCTGCTGCGGGATCTTAATCCCCTTCGCCAGCAAAACCTGATAAGCCAGAAAAGCAATGCGGTCATTGCCGCAAATCAGCACATCAAAGTCCGGTTTGCCATTGGGCGCAAATCTTTCCAGAATCTGTACGACGTCACGATAGTGCTCATCACCGGATTCCATATGAAACTGGCGAAGTTGTTCCGCAGGCATTCCGGCTTCGCGCCAGGCTTGCTCTGCGCCAGCCCGGCGGCGGATCCCGGCAGGAACAGATTCCGGTAAATAAAAGCACAGAGGATTCCGGTATCCCTTTTGCAAAAGCAATTTCATGGCCTGATACTGCCCGCCGAAATCGTCAGGAATGTAACCCGGAAGTGCATGATCAGGGCTGATACAGTTAGCCAGCACAAGATTTTTACCGACCAGGCGCGGCGGGATATTCACTTCACGCAGCCCCATGGTGGTGAAAATAATGCCGTCCGGGCGCTGGGAAAGAAGCTGACTGACGGCACGTTCGCTGTCAGATTCAGAGGTAATGCTGACAAGAAAACTGCTCCAGCCAAATTCACGGGCGGTGAGTTCAATAGACAGCAGCAGTTCAACGGAGAATGGCGTGGTTGCGGTGTCCAGCGCCAGCACGCCCAGCGTGGAGAGTTTGCTGCTTTTACCGCGCATTTTTCGCGCTGAGAAATCGGGCACATAGTTGAGTGCATCGATCGCTTCCCGCACCTTTGCCAGTGTTTCCGGCTTAAGTCGTTGAGGCTCGTTAATGGCGCGTGACACCGTCATCAGCGAAACTGAGGCCCGTTGGGCCACTTCTTTCAGCGAAGCCATAATTCTCCCGCTCATGATATTTCTATGTGCTGATCCTACACAAAAACAGTGCCGTTGCGCACGCAAAAAACCCTTCTAATGAGAGGTGACAACCTATTTACCTTAAAGCGCGGCAAGTTATTGTTCGGATATCCATCAAAACCTGTGATCCACTGAATACCTGAATTGAATGTGCTACATTATTGAATTAAAAATAGGGAACGAAACCGGATGGAATATTATCTTTTAGTCTTGGCAAAATTCGTACTGGGTTTTTTGATCGTCATTTCACACCTGAATTTCTCAGGGAAAACACAGCTCTCTCAGATGACACCCGTCGATTTTATCGGCAACTTTGTCCTGGGTGGCATTATCGGCGGCGTCATTTACAACGATGTGATCCCCCTGTACCAGTATATTATCGTACTTATTATCGGCGTTATGTTGATATCTTTGCTCAATGCCGTCAGCAAGCGATTTTTTATCTTTCGTTCCTTTGCAATTGGCAATCCCATTCCTATTATCAAGGACGGGAAGTTTATTATGGAAAATATTCTAAAACGAAAAAACAAGATTGATATCCTGAACGTCGCGTCCCAGTTACATGCGCAGGGCATCCACTCTTTTCAGAACCTGAAATATGCCCAAATCGAACCGGGCGGCCAGATCACCGCGGTCTGTGAAGGCGCAGACATGCCGTCGGTGATACTGATTAAAGACGGCAGAATCAGGTACTCGGAGCTGGATGCCATTCAGAAAGACGAAGAATGGCTACATGAAAAAATCACTTCACTGGGTGTTGAACAGATCGGTGACATCTTCCTCGCCGAATTCTGGCACGGAGAAATGACGCTGGTGATGTCCGACGGGAAAGTGTGCCGGTAGTGCCTGACCAGGATAATTTGAAGCGGTACTGTTCTGTGCCATGTTAACTAACCATCAGAATTGCCAGTCAATACGCAATCATCATGCAGGACAACGGCGAGCTTCCGTTCCTCGCTTTTGAGGTACAACCATACTTAAATCACCCACATTGCAGACTCCATCGCCCCTGCAATGTGGGGGGTTCTGGCCGGGTTAGAATGCATAATCTGGCACTTCAGAATTAATAGGGTATTGAGAAAAGATATAGTCTATTTTTCGACTTGTTTTGCCTTATTTGTTATATGGCGAAAGGGAATTTATATGGGATAAATGCACTAAAGGAATATCAAAAGGATTGACCCTATGTCGCTTTATGATCTTAAAACCAAAGCAAATACATTAAATGAGGCCTGGCACTCTCAAGTATTAGGCCACATTGGGGAAGCAAATCTCAAAATTTTACGAATGGATGAACGCTCAGTATCTGAAGAGGTACATGGATATGACGAGGGGTTACTGGTCATTGACGGACGTCTTGAGCTAAGTGTTAAAGGTAAAAAAATCTCTGTAAGGACGGGCGAGCTTTATGTAGCCAAAGCTGGCGTTCCACATACTGTGGAAATCGGCAGTTTTGGCACATTGTTTATCATTGATCTATCAGAAAAATAAATCGTCTCTTGCCCACAGAAACTCATAGTCTGAATCATTGGCAATGTTTCTTTCATCGGATACCGGACTGTCAGCTTCGTGCCAGAAACGGACATAACCTCACATCAAAAAGCTGGGGCGGATGCAGGACCGTAGTTGACCTATTATGTGTAAAAAATTCGATATAACGTTTTGATAGTATGCGTTTTTATAAGTCGTGCGCGGTTACAAGACTATTCATCAGAATGTATTGAGCATCTTTGCGCTTATGTTGGTCAATCAATGGCACAAGCCGTCTGAAATGCTCACTTTCACAATGCAATTCGAGAGCTTTACGATCAGGCCATTCCTCTATAAAAATGAAATGCCCCGGATCCTTTTCATCGATATACAGATCATAAGCGATGCAAAGAGGTTCCTTTTTAGTGGCCGATACTAGCTCACGGTACAAGGCCATAACCTTCTCAACACAATCAGGTTTTATAAAGTCTTCGGCAATTACTTTTAACATTACAGCCTCTAAAGATAAGAAGAATCTACACACTATGGCGTAAAGAGATGTTTTGGCAAAACTCCTTAAAATTGCACTGACCTTAATCCCCTTAATTAATAGATCGTGATGTTAGTAATGCCTTAACCAGTTGTGAGAACAATTGCGAACTTCAGCTCCTCGCTCATAGCCGCCTGTTGACACTGCCACAAGCATGTCTGTGTAAAAAGAGAAGGTGTTATAATCCAGGCATTCACTTGCCCTCATAGACGATAACGATGATGAATAAAATACTGGTAAGTGCTTGCCTGATGGGGTTCAAAGTGCGCTATGACGGAAGCGAGAAAGCACAAATGACCGATCAGTTGCAGCGCTGGCAGAAAGAGCAGCGTCTTGTGATCCATTGTCCTGAACTGGCCGCCGGACTGCCAGTTCCACGTCCTCCGGCTGAGATTGTTTCTACTGATGATCAAGACGTCATGCAGGCTCAGGTCAGAATACATGAAATGACGGGGCAGGACGTCACTGAGCACTATCAGCTTGCCGCCTGGTTGGCACTTCGTACAGCTCAGGAGTCAGGTTGTACCGCTGCGCTGTTAACCGACGGCAGTCCAACATGCGGTAGCCAATTCATCTATGACGGTTCATTTAGCGGCCAGCGTAAGTCAGGTATGGGAGTCGCAGCTTCGCTACTCGCGGAACATGGAATAGCCGTGTTTTCTGAGAAGAGGCTCGCCGATCTCATTGCCTGGATTGATGAGAAAGAACGCTGAACTTATTTTTCATTGAGATACGAAAAGAAATCAGTTTGTTGTTTATTCATGGCGTCACACCTTCTCAGGCCAATTTGTGCCACAACACAATAAAGGATCTAAGGTGTTTCCGACAAATGAACGGCCCATTAGCAGGTCAAAGGTCGCCTGTTTGTTTTCGTTCGATTTTGCAAATCTGCTCTGAGGATACTGACATGACCCCCTTTCATCAACTTACCGCCAACAGCCTGGGTGGCCAGCTTATTTCTATGGCCGACTATGCTGGCAAGCTGGTTCTGGTGGTGAATACCGCCAGCCATTGCGGCTTCACGCCACAATACGCAGGGCTTGAAACACTCTACAAGAAGTTCGCTGCCTCAGGTCTGGTGGTGCTGGGCTTCCCCTGTAACCAGTTCGGTCATCAGGAACCCGGCGGTGCCGATGAAATCGCGCAGACCTGCCACATCCACTATGGTGTGAGCTTTCCGATGTTTGAGAAAGTGGAGGTCAACGGTACCGCTACGCACCCGGTATTTCGTTACCTGAAAGACGAATTGCCCGGCGTGCTGGGTGGACGGATCAAGTGGAACTTTACTAAGTTCCTGATCGGTCGCGACGGCAAACCGCTCAAACGTTTTGCACCGCTTACCTCCCCAGAGAAAATGGAAACCCTCATTCTTGCTGCACTTGAAACCTAAATGTTCCTGAAATTCAAACCGTCCACAGACAGGATCCTCACTCTGCGTATCACCAGGGAAGTGCAATTTCTTCATCATTGGCTTTCTCACCATAATAGAGTGAAGGCAAGAAACGAGATAAGAAGGTGAACTCAGTATAACAATGTCGGATAAGTGCTAATCCCATTTCATCGGTGGGATAAGTAGGATCATCATTACTCATACCGAGAATAAAACGGCTACGCAGCACACATCCAAACGGCGTATCCCGCGCAACATGGAGCATTTGCCCATCCAATGGATCGCCTTGGCTATCCAGTTCGGCCTCTTCACCAAAACCTATCCTTGCGGCAACGATTGCCGAGACGCAATCATCAGCCATCGCCTTTCCCACAGTTTTTTCTCCGAATATTGACGCAGGATTATGGAATTTCAGACAGGCGGGAATGGGCGGAATTTCAGCTAACGATTCAACGGCACGGATGGTGGCACCGTAGTAACTTTGTCCTCGTTTCCAGTTGGCGTCCCAACCACGATGCTCAACATGGTCAACGGGATGCCACCATTTTATGTGCTGCGTTGTTTCAAAAAAGGTAAACCACCAGTCAATCATCCGTCCTTTGCAACCCTGTAAATCGGTGCGCACTGCAACCATCAGACTCCCGTCATCCAGACGTTTAATGCCTGTCTCCAGCGGCATTGGCGCGGGATCAAGCAACGCTGAATGATCAAGCCATGGTCTGGCAATATCTTGTTTTAGCATTTTACTTCTCCAGTGAAATCGGGAAATGCACTACATTTAAGAAACGAAGTTCGTTTCCTAAACATAACCGATAAAATGTCCACATGACAAGCAAAAAAGGAACTCACATGCCAGCAGCAGTCCCAAAACCACGCGGACGCCCTTCAGCCCCACAGGAAGAAGTGAAAAAGCAGATAATCGACAGCACAATGACGTTGTTATTTGATAAAGGGTATGACGCAACAACAATAGAAGCTGTTGCATCTCAAGCCGGTGTCGCCAAAAAGACGGTATATCGCTTTGCGAAGAATCGGGAAGAACTGCTCGGCCTTTCAGTGCGTAATTGGACTGATAATTATGCGCCGCTCACACAACTCGACCCAAAGGATAAGAGTGACGTTTTACCAACCTTAAGAAAATTACTGACGGCCATTTGTGGTCAGGCACTTTCAGAATCGGCAGTGAAAATGTTCCGTCTTCTCAATACGACATTTCCGGGTAAGGGAGAACTGCTCAAAAGATATAATGAAAATGGTATTGAACGGGGCCAGCAATTACTCACCGACTGGATAATTCGGCAGCAAAATCATGGGTGGTTCCCGATGCTACCCGCAGACATCAGTGCCAAAGCCATCCTCGCTATGTGCGTCGCCGAACCTTTGCGCAAAACGGCTATTGGCTTAACTCATACCTTTGAGGATGAAGCAGTTGAGGCGCATCTGGATTCTTGCATGCAATTCATTTCCTTAATAATCGATCAGGGAAGTGAATAATATGCTGTCATCTCGGTGTTGCTCGCAGAACCATTAAGCTACTTAATTTATACAGAGCAAAAACAAGTAAACGGTATAAATTTCAAAAGAATCAATACATGTGAAGAAAATAGTCTCTGGACTGTAGCAATTGCCGAGAGCGTTCTCGCGGAGCCCCAACTCGTAAAGGTTATTGCTTAGAAACATGGAGAAGCAGATTACTGTGAGTAAAGTCCGCTTCGAGCCAGAAGCGGAACTTTATATAAATTGCAGTAGGTAGAACGCAACGATATTTTCCCTTTTGCAAGCGCCCCCCGTTTTTTACTCGCTAGTTACACCTGGATTTAATCATCAAAAACAGGCTTGTTGAGTTATGCGTTTTCCCACCAATACCACTTTGAAGCTTTGGGGGTCGACATTGAGTACTGCATAGCGTATTTGCGGACAAATCAGTTCTAAGCTTCGTTTGCTACAATCAAGCTGTATTAAAGTGCGTGGGCCGGATTGGGTTTGCACCCTATTGGTCTCAGGATAGTCGCTGCAATCAAATCCTTCTTTAGTTATCTTTTCTTTCGCCGCATCCAGGCTCATTCCGATAAGATTCAGGCTCTCGACTTCTCTGGCATGCGATTTTTCAGAGACTCGGGTCAGTGAGCACCCGCTCAGTAATTGAGCGAAGAGTAAGGAGAATATAAGGATTAATATCTTTTTATTATTTGTTCTCTGCATCAGACGACCCTTTAGGTTTTATTCCGTTGAGCGATATTGTCAGATATTGCAATAAACAGAGTGAGGAGTAAAACCCAAAATCCTCCGCTTAAAACCTGCATACACTATGTTGCTGTGTTGAGCGTTTCTTTTTTCATATCTGTTAGGGTTTGTTTACCTAAATGAGTGCATTATGTCTCGGAATGAATCAGGGATACGGCAGTCCGTCTCTGACAGGAGAAGATTTCACAGGGAACTCATCCTCCTGTGCGCAGGAAAGCGAAAAACATCGTTCCCTCCGGAACAAATGCGTGGCTCCCCTTTTTACATGACGTAAAAACCGACGTTCTTCTGCTTTAAATTTCTCCCTTATAAGAAAAACCCCCTACGATTATTGTAAGTATGCGGTCAAAACATCGCTACCCGAACTGCCCGGAATGAAACGGAAGCACTCCCGTTCAAAAGACCTGACGGCGGAAAACCCGTTCGCCGTTATTGATAAGAAAGAGAAAAATATGAAGCAATATTCACGCAGAGGCGTGTTGAAGGTGATAGGCCTGGTGGGCCTGACGTCAATGGCGGGCAAGATGATCCCCCTCCCGCGCGCTAACGCCGCCATGGTTGAGCCAAACGCCGCCTTACTTGCCAATTTTATCCAGGTTTCCCGCCAGCTGACCCTGCATGAGACGCTGGATAACACGGTGTCTGAGGCGCTATGTCATGCGCTGAACATGACGCAGGAACGTTTTTTTGAGGGGCTGACCCAACTTAAAACATTGCTGGATGCCAACCCGGACTGGCTGGAACAACCGGTACTGCGCTTTCCCGAGGCGCATGTGGATGCCGAAACCTTAGCTAAAAATATTCTGGGCGGTTGGTACAACGGGGTCGTCGGCAAGGGCTATAAAGCCATCTGCGTCACCTATATCAATACGCTGGCCAATAAGGCCGTCAGCGACAAACTGGTTCCGCCAAGTTTTTCTTATGGTCCCTGCGGCAGTTGGGCTAAGCAACCCTAAATTCTTGAAGAGCAATGTCATATATGAATAATAATCTTTCTGCCGATGTGGTTGTCATTGGCGCGGGCGTCAGCGGCTCCCTTCTTGCCACCCGACTGGCAAAAGCGGGCAAATCCGTGCTGTTGCTGGAATCGGGGCCGAAAGTCAGCCGCGATGCGCTGGTTGAACGCTTTCGCGCCTCCGCGTTCAAATCCGACTTTATGTCCCCTTACCCCTTCTCCGAAATGGCTCCGCAGCCACGTTACACGCCTGAACCTAACGGGTATTTACAGCAGACAGGCCCACATGCGTTCAATGCCCAGTACATCCGTATGTTCGGCGGAACCAGCTGGCACTGGGCCGCGCAGTTGTGGCGCTACGTCCCTAACGATTTTCGCCAGCACAGCCAGTACGGTATCGGCAAAGACTGGCCGATAGCTTACGACGATCTGGAAGATTACTACTATCAGGCAGAAGTTATTGCCGGTGTCGGCGGCGCGCCGGATAACGGTTCACCGCGCGCCAAACCCTTTCCAATGGACGCGGTACCGGCCTCATGGTTGCAACAACGGGTGACCGATCGTCTGGCACCTGATTTCACGGTGCTCGATGACTGCACGGGACGCAACAGCCGCAGTTTCGACGGGCGCCCGGCCTGTTGCGGTAACAACAACTGCATGCCGGTTTGTCCGATAGATGCGCAATATCACGGCGGTCTGGCGGCAGCGCAGGCCGAAGCCTCCGGTGTCAATATCATTACCGAAGCCGTGGCTTATAAGCTTGAACACGACATTCAGGGGAACATCGTCGCCGTCTGGTATTACGACTGGAACAAAGTCAGCCACCGGGTTACCGGTAAAACTTTCGTGCTGTCAGCAAACGCGATTGAAACCCCGAAACTCCTGCTGATGTCAGTCAGCGATAAATTCCCGCAGGGGATTGCCAATGCGCGCGACAACGTGGGCCGCAATCTCTGCGATCACCCTGCTATCGGCGTCACCTTTGATGTGGATGAACCGATCTGGCCGGGACGCGGCCCCGTCAGCCCCTGCTCCATAGGGCAGTTCCGCGACGGCGAGTTCAGAAAAGAGCACGCGCCTTTCCGTATCGATATCTCCAACGCCTCGCAGGTGGCCAGCGTCACCAAAGAGCTCCTGCAACAAGGGTATTTCGGCAAAAAGCTGGAAGAGCAGATCCAGTTCCGGGCCGCCCGCCGCCTGAGCATCAAAAATGCGATGGAACAGTTACCTGACCCGAATAACCGGGTAACGCTCAGCAGTAAGAAAGACCCGCTGGGTTTACCGACGCCTGAACTTTACTGGTCCGTAGGCGAATATGAGCAACGAGGCGCCAAGGTCACCCGCGATAATTATGACGCCATCGCCGCGAAACTCGGTGCGACCAACATCAAACACAGTAAGGAAGGTGAGTTTTCTAACCGTCAGCACATCACCGGCACCCTGTCGATGGGGCTGGATCCTGCCAGCAGCGTGACCGATGCCTTTGGCCGTGCACACGATCATGAAAATCTCTTTATGGTGGGCACCGGCGTGATGCCGACCGTAGGCACCTGCAACGTGACACTCACGGCCATGGCGCTGGCGTTGCGCACCGCGGATAAAATTCTCGAGGAAACTCAGCATGCGTAATTCTTTATTAAAAATGCTGCCGCTGATGCTTCTCTTTTGCGTGTCAGCTTATGCCGCGTCAGCACAGCAGGATGAGCAGATCAAACGCGGTGAATATCTGGCGATTGCCGGTGACTGTGGTGCCTGTCATACCGACAGCGGTAAACCGGACTTCAGCGGCGGGCATGCCATCGTCAGCCCGATCGGTACGATTTACAGTACTAATATCACCCCGTCGAAAACCGACGGCATCGGCCGCTACACGCTGGAACAGTTCTCCGACGCCCTGCGCAAAGGCAAGCGTGCGGACGGCAGCCCGCTTTATCCGGCAATGCCGTACACGGCCTATGCCAAACTGAACGATGAAGATGTCAGCGCGCTGTATGCCTACTTCATGCACGGCGTCGCGCCGGTGGACCAGCGTCCACAGGCAACCGATCTGCCTTTCCCGTTCAATCTTCGCTTTAGCATGGCGGCCTGGAATCTGTTGTTCCTCGACAAAGAGACCTTCAAACCGCAGGACGACCGTTCTCAAGAGTGGAATCGTGGTGCGTATCTGGTGCAGGGTTTAGGCCATTGCAGCACCTGCCATACCCCGCGCAATTTCCTGATGGCGGAACAGCAGGATAAGTTGCTGGGCGGTGCATCTCTGGGCACCTGGTTTGCTCCTGATATCACGGCCCGGCAGCTGACCGACACGCACTGGACCCGTGAGATGCTCACCGGGTATCTGGCCACCGGCTATGCAGATAACGGTGCAACGGCGGGCGGCCCGATGCTGGAGGCAATCGATAAGAGCTTTTCGCGCCTGACCACGGAAGACCGGCAGGCTATCGCGGTGTATCTGTTACCTGTGGACGCAAAATCTGTGGTTAAGCCGGTGATTTCAGGGCTTACGCCCGTGACCGGTAATGATACGCCCGCCGCGCTGGACGCCATGAGCGAGGGACAAAAACTGTATCTTGGCAACTGCGCCGCCTGCCACAATCAGGAAGGACAAGGGCTGAACGGGCTGCCTGCGCTGAAGAACCATCCGATACTGCAAAAGCCCACGGCGGACAATGTCGCGATGGCAATTCTGGACGGTGTCTGGCCCGAAAAGGGACAGGGAATGCCGGGATTTGCTCATGAACTTAGCGATGCACAAATTGCCAGTCTCACCAATTATCTGATGAAGGACGTAGGCGGCAGTCATATCAGCCTGACCAGCGAACGCGTCAAAGAGCTGCGTAACGGCGGCGCGGCGTCACCGTTATTAATGCTGGCACGTGTCGGGATGATCGCCGGTGCGGTCATCGTGATCCTGATCATTGGCATCTGGCTGTACCGTCGTCGTCGCAAAACGGCTTAACGTTTTCGCGGATCCCTGAGCTTTACGTCCTCCGACCGGGCAGGCTGAGTATTCACCGGCCCGGTTTTCTCTTATAGGTTATGTAATCAATGCGTATCGGCATCACTTCATTAATGTGGATGTGATTCTTATATGATTTCATTAAGACGCGGGCTGTTCGCTGAGTGCCTGGTACGGATCCAACAAACGCTCTGCCGCTTGGATTTTTATCGCGAGCAGCAGCTCCCTGGATTACCGGTTTGTCATATAGCTTTTTAGAATCAGCCCGGCAGAAAGAATATGTTCAACGGTAAAGTCGCGAGCAGCAGCGGGATCGCCCCGCAGGCAGGCGTTTAAAATATGCTCATGTTCATCCTGAAACTTGAGTGTTTCAGACAGTAACCGATGCTGCAAAAGCTCATATCTTTCTATCTGCGCTCGTAATTCATTTATCATTTTCAGCAGACGCTGATTTTTACACTTGCGGTATAACAGCTCATGAAATTCCCGGTTATATTGCCCCTGTTGTGTTGATTCGCTGGCGCTACCAAGAAGTTTGTGAACAAGCTCTGCCCGCGTAAGCGTTTCTGAATCCATGTATTGAAGGCTCTGAAAAATAGCATCACCTTCCAGTAAAGCCCGGAGTTGATAAATTTCATCAACATCGTGAACGGTAAGCGTCCTGACGACAGCTCCGCGGTTTCTGTAAACGTCAACTAAGCCTTCCCTCTCAAGTTTCTGGATTGCTTCTCTCAGCGGGATGCGGCTGACAGAAAACTGGCTGGCGAGGTCTCTTTCCACTAGACGATCACCGTCCCGCAGCGAGCCGTTGTTGATTAAATTTTTTAGCTCAAAAGCAAGCATGTCCGCGGTCGAAAGAATAACCGAACTCATAAAACCTACTTTACTTGATGACTGAATGGTATACCATTATGCCATTCGCATAAGCACTTTGACAATGATTTGCGGTAAATCGTGCTTCATCTGGGAGTGACTAAAAGCAGAGAAGAGAGAGTGGTGAGAATCTCAAAAGCAGATAAATATTAATTTCATTGGCCGACTGAGAGTGTATTGCTAACAAGCAGACATTAAGAACTGGAGCGGGAAATTTATGGAACACAGTTATTCGTCACATATATATTGGACAGGAAATCTGGGCAAAGGGACAACAGGGTATCGTTCATATGACCGGACATGGGATATTTCTGTCGCGGGAAAGGAAATAATACATTGTTCTAATGACCCGATACTGGGTGGTGACCCTGGTAAAATGAATCCGGAAGACCTGCTTATATCCTCTCTTTCTGCATGTCACATGCTGTGGTATTTACATCTGGCATCAGATGCGGGCATCACTGTAATGGATTATGAAGATTCACCGGTAGCAACAGGAGAGGTGTTAAAAAATGGCGCTGGCCGCTTCCTGTCTGCCGTACTCAGGCCAAAAATTACTGTCGTAGCCGGTACTGATATTGATGCTGCAATGGCTATTCACCATGAGATCCATAAAGTGTGCTTTATTGCCAGATCAGTAAACTTCCCTGTGAGCTATGACCCTGAGTTTATTATCTCTGACGAAGCGCATTCTGGAACGGTGTAAGCTCCATGCCGAATAAGGCCGGTTAGCGGAACGATAGCTAAGAGTTACTGTATCAGCCAAACCTCCGCTTTTCGCTCAACGCGCATCATTCACGCGTGCATGTCTGCTTCGTGCCTATAGCGGAAGTTCGCAGTTGTTCTCATCCCTGATGAAGGCATTACTTAAATCGCGGTGTGTTAATCAACCGGGGGAGCAAGTCATATGGCCGGAGATGCTTTACGGTATTGACGAGAGTATCGTTCTAGCAAACTCTATCGCCGTCAGCCCAGCGCTTGATATCACTTATATTTGGCGACCTGATGCCCACACTCAATATGTTCTTGGTTGTGTATAGACTGACCTGTGCTTTGTTCCCATCATGTCTTTCTATTTCAATTAGCGTGTTGTTAATCAACAGTCCTTCCGAAAGGAGCTTTTGATTGATCTCACCTTCATTGCGCTCACTGTCAAACTCGCTTAATACGATGACCGGATTTCCTGAATATGCCTCATATTCCAGGCATTGCCTTGCCATGAGCCTTAAGGTTCGATAGGTATCGGAGGGGGCCGTATTGCTCGTGAAGCTGCCGTCATAGGATGATTGACTGCTTTTTAATTCGCTGACAGTGATGGCGCACCCACTGATTGAGATAGAGAATAATAGTGTAGACAGGGTCAAATATTTCAATTTCAACTCCATTGTTTTGACAGAGGCCTTCCGCTGGGCTGGTATCAAAATCATGTTTTCTTTCAGGCGGACGGGTGGTTTGGAAAGTCAACAGTAGCCATGAGACCACCTTCTGCAGACGTACTTAGGCATACGTTGCTGTTGTGTTGCTGCGCAACCGCTTTGACTATTGCAAGTCCCAATCCACTCCCGCTTTGCATCTGATTAGGGTCGCGAAAAAACCTATCGAACACGCGCTCCCTCAATTCAAATGGAATGCCGGGCCCTGCATCTGAGACACGTAGCTGAGTAGATTTATCGAGTGATCGTAGATCTACCTCAACCCGTCCGCCCTCAGGGCTGTACTTCACAGCATTTTCAATTAAATTATCAATCAGCGACATCAGGCGTTCCCTGACGCCTGTGATCCAAATTTCATCATCAGAGTAGAATTCAAGCTCAATCCTGCGCTCAGCCGCCAGCGGTTCCAGCGCAGCCATTCGCTCTTGTATGAGCGTCGTCAGCGGCACAGGCTCCATAACAGTGTCAATGCGCACTTCGCTGTGCATCATCAGCAGCAACTGATTGACGAGACGCGCAGCACGGCTATTGCTGCGAATAATCCCTGCAAGCAACTCCTGTTGATTATTGCTGCTTACATAGGACTGCAAAGCCTCAACATTGATGCGCATTGCAGCCAGAGGGGTACGCAGTTCGTGAGCGGCATCTGCAATGAAAACCCGTTCCCTCTCAGAGCTTTCCCGCACCCTGGCAAGAAATAGATTGGTCGCGTCCACCATTTGGCGAAGCTCCATGTGCTTTGGCACTTCTTTTAAGGGAGAGAGATCTTCTGAAGTTCGTAAGGAAATTTCATTTACCACCTTGTTCCAGGGTCGCATTGCAATTCGGATTGACAGCCACGCGGGAAACAAAAGAAAAGGAATGCATACCAGCAGCGGCAATATGTAGTATCCACGCGAGTTCAGGTATATGAAGAAGTTCCAGCCGCCGGCAGGGGTGACAAGTGTTACCTCCGCGTCGGAGTTCCCGGACTTGAGAGTACGGCTAGTCCAGGTGCGACCTTCACTCTGAATGCTCTGAATTTTCCCATACAGGGTGTTTGTCACCCCTACCGGAGCGCCATCAGATGAATAAATTATCTCTTTATTCTTCCGAACGATTAGGCTGATTGACAGTTTCGGATCTTCACCTCCACCATAACCTTCCCGCAACGCTGTGCTGAACTTTTCCAGCACAGCGGTGAGATCCTGCGGGCGGTCATCCATACGATCAACCAATGTAAGAATGGTTTCGTAAGTATTGCTACCCGTTAGCATCGGTGGGCTACGCAAGTTCTCCCACAAAATGTAGGTCAGAAAAAGACACCACAGCAGTGTAAGCAGTAACATCTGGGCGATCATAATTCGCCGTACGAGCGTTGGAGTTCTCAGGTGCCGACAAAAATTTCGCATCAACCAGCCCCTTTCTGAATCGGCACGGTATCAATGACATATCCCACGCCCCTCACCGTTCGTACATAACCGTCGCCAATTTTCCGACGCAAATTACCCATATGCACATCGAGCGAATTGCTCATATTTTCTTTTGCGCCGAATATCCTTTCTTCCAGAAACCTTCGTGTAAGCACACGGTCAGCGCGCATCATTAAAGTTTCAAGCAGCGCGTATTCACTTACCGTCAAATCAACATTACGCGCACTCACTGTCACGCGACGAGTCGGCACATGAAGAGATAATCCTCTAATTTCTATCACCTCATTCTGAAAACCGTAACTGCGTCGCGCAAGTGCTCTCACCCTGGCCAACAACTCGGCGAGAACAAAAGGTTTGACGAGATAGTCGTCTGCACCGGCATCCAGACCACACAGGCGATCTTGCAGAGTGCCTCGCGCAGTCAGGATGATCACGGGGATCCCTTTGAACTGCTGACGCAAGCAGGCTATCAGGCTCATGCCATCGCCGTCGGGCAGTCCGAGGTCGAGCAACACAAGTTCTGGAACGCAGACATCGAGTTGATGCAGCGCATCCACTTTGCGTCGAACCCATATGACATCTAACCCTTGATCTGCAAGGGCAATACGAACGCCATTGCCGAGATCCAGGTCGTCTTCGATTAGGAGAATTTTCACAAGGGGAACTTTATCAACAGTGAATGAAGAACGTCTTAAGAAAAAAACGATATCAGGAAATCTATTAGGTTTGCAGCACCTGTTGTACTTGCTTCAGTGTTTCTTCATTTTTGCCTCATAAGAACTTTAGGGTGTGCATTCAAACTGAGAACTCTGGCGTTTAAAAACCGCCTGCATCGTAATCATATGAATCCACAAGGACTTCTTTAATGAGAAACATCGAACTGCGTCATAAGTTCCCTTCTTTACTCTCGGTGTACACCCTGAAAAAAATATTGCCGGGAGCGGTCCTGGCGTTACTGGCCACCCCGGTACTGGCGGCAGAACAGAAACAGGGCAACGAGTTGACCATGGGGGCGGCGTGGATGTTGCGCCACGCTATTCTGGTTCGGATAAAAGCCGTGTCACGACCGCCCTGGTGCTTGATTACTCTATGGTAAATGGTTTCTTCGCCAGCACCACACGTGGTATCGGTTACGGCAACAGCATCGGCAAGCTGGATTACAGTGCTGCGCTCAGCTATCGCGCAGGCCGTAAGGATCATGACGTGGACAGCGACTCGATCAGCTACGGCAGCGACTACTTGCGAGGTATGGGCGACGTCAAAGGCTCGGCTATCAGTGCGCTTGGCCTGGGGTATGAGGTGACCGACTGGCTTAATTTGCAATTGCAGGGTGAGGTGCCGATTTCTCAGCGAAGCAATGGTGAGGCCTTGCATTTCAGCATTGTCAGCCCGCTCTATACGTCATCGAAAAACTCTGTGACGCTGGGGCTGACCAGTAGTTGGGGGACCAGCAAGTACGTGCAGACTTACTACGGGGTAAGTGCATCACAGTCGGCCGCATCGGGGTTTACTCGATATGATGCCAAGTCTGGAATTTATGCCTATTCACTGAATATGGACTGGACGCACAAGTTCAACCAAGACTGGAGCGTGGTTGCTGCAACAGGCTTTACGCAATTGGCGGGCGATGCACGCAACAGCCCAATTGTTCAACGAAAAGCATCGCCCACTGGAAGCTTGAAGGTGACATATAGTTTCTGATCGTTGTTCGAGGTTTGATTCTCGGCAGCTTGTGGCTATGCAGTGTCACTAAATACACACTCCATCCGCCCCGATTCAGATGATGGGGTTATCTGGGCATTGAAGTCGATGATGCGTTAGATGTCTCTGAGTCGATTGAAGTCTAAGGTTGTCAGGGTTGCAACAGCAGCCCTGTGCCAGAAGCGGACATTACTGATTTTAACCTTCAGAAAAGGTAGGTATACCAACCGTCGTAACAAATATCGGTTAAAATTTCATAGTGTATTTAAGGAGAATAGATTTCATATGCGAATTCCTGATTATCCTTCGCGAGATTCTTATAAATGGGCACAGGTAGATGCCTGGTTTTCTGAAAAGCTCGCCCCTGAAGACTCAGATTTAAAATACACCCTCGCTAATAACATAGTTCAAGGATTGCCCACACACGATGTATCTGCTTTGCAGGGAAAAATGCTGGCCATTTTCATTCGTATGTCACGTGCTGTCCGTGTTCTTGAAATAGGCACGCTTGGGGGTTATAGCACCATATGGATGGCCGTTCTTGAAAGGCCGCGGGATGTGCTGACGGGGATTTTGGAATCAATGTAAAGATCTAGTCTTTCAACCGGCGACGGCTCTCGAAGCAGTTTTAATTCAGTGGCAACAAGATGCTAATAGATCATGAGTTCCGGTCTCGGGTCCGCACCAGCCGCCTTTTATTCCGTACTAAATTGTGCGCTGAGCCAGCTGGAGAACGCCTTCATCGCGGGACTTTCGGCGCGCGTTTGTAACCGTGTCAGCCAGTAGCCTCCGAGGTTGATTTCAGCGGCAAAGGGGCGGATGAGTTTCTCCGTTTGCAGCAGGTGATTGAAAATCTTACAGGGGGCGAGCGCAATGCCTGTCCCCATCAGCGCAGCTTCGATCATGGTCAGTGAAGAGTCGAATATCATCACCGGTTGGGCGGGGGAAGGTGGATGTTCATTCATGCTTTGCAACCAGAGGCTCCATTCATCACGGCGAAAAGAACGCAGCAGGGTAAATTTATGCACGTCGGCAGGATGCTGCAACTGACGGGAAATCGCGGGAATACACAGCGGAGACAGTGGCGCATCGCAAATAAACTGCGCCTCCGTGCCGTGCCAGGCACCGCTACCGAAGCGAATGGTGTAATCGTGACCTTCCGCAGCTGGATCAACGCGATTATTGTGGGTGGAGAGTTGCAGTTCAATGTGCGGGTGATGATGGTTGAAATCATCCACACGCGGCAGCAGTAAACCTATGGCAAAACTTCCGACCACACCCACTTTAAGTTTTTCCCGTACCTGCCCTGCCCAGAAACGATCCAACGTATCCGCAATACGATCGAATGAATCATTCAACACAGGCAACAGACTTTCGCCTTCCGGGGTCAGCATCAGTCCGCGCGAAACACGCACAAACAACTGGCAGCCCAGCTGCTGTTCCAGTGATTTCACCTGCTGGCTGACCGCCGCATGAGTGACATGCAGTTCTGAGGCGGCATTAGTAAAGCTTAGATGGCGGGCAGCGGCTTCGAATGATCTCAGCGCATTTAAAGGAATATAAGGGCGAACCACGATTTCACCTGTAAGTTTTTCTTTTATCAGCCCCTAAAATTAACAGTTTGTTGTAATCTGTCAAACGGGGCACACTTCCGGTGGGACAACAAACCATAAGGTTAATAACAGTGAAGTTAATTTCTCAAACGTTGATAGCAACGGTATTGGCATCTGTGTGCTCAATGAGTAACGCAGCCACTCCTGATGTGGAAACTACCGTGAGTCAGGCAATAAAACCTCTGATGCAGCAGCAAGGTATCCCCGGAATGGCGGTCGCGGTAGTGGTTAAAGGAAAGCCCTACTACTTTACCTGGGGGTTGGCTGATGTAGCACAAAAGCGTCCGGTGACAGAAGACACCCTCTTTGAACTGGGTTCAGTGAGTAAAACCTTCACGGGGGTATTGGGTGGCGTCGCCGTGACGAAAGGAGAGATTGCGCTTAAGGATCCGGCCAGCAAATACTGGCAGGCACTTAACACGCCGCAGTGGCACGACATTACACTGCTTCAACTGGCGACTTACACCGCAGGTGGCCTGCCGTTGCAGGTTCCGGATGCAGTCACTGATGAGAAAGGGTTGGTACAGTTCTATCAGCAGTGGCAACCCCAATGGTCACCCGGAACCACGCGTCAGTATGCGAACAGCAGCATCGGTCTTTTCGGGTTTTTAGCGGTAAAACCCACCGGACTTTCCTTTGAGCAAGCCATGCAACAACGCGTGTTTACGCCGCTCAAGCTCAGCCACACCTTTATTACCGTGCCAGATTCCGCCAAAAACGCTTACGCCTGGGGTTACCGTGAGGGTAAGCCCGTTCGTGTATCACCGGGTATGCTGGATGCGGAAGCCTATGGGGTGAAATCTTCGATAAAAGATATGTCGCGCTGGATGCAGGCGAATATGGATCCGCAGAAGGTGGCAGATAAGACGTTACAGCAGGCTTTGGATCTGGCACAAACGCGTTTTTATCGCACCGACGCACTCTATCAGGGGTTGGGCTGGGAAATGCTTGACTGGCCAGCGCAGGCAGAACTGGCAGTAAAAGGCGCAGATAACAAGATCGCGCTGGGTCCGCAGCAGGTGCGGGATGCGCAGTCACATCCACGCGTGACTGCATCATGGGTCCACAAGACCGGAGCAACCGGCGGATTTGGTGCCTATGTGGCTTTTATTCCTGAGAAACAGGTAGGCATCGTTATGCTGGCGAATAAAAATTATCCCAACACTGAGCGGGTAAAAGCTGCGATGCAAATTTTAAAGGCATTGCAGTAATCAGCAATAAACCGATGCGGCACTCCCGTATGAAACCCCGTAACAAACGGGAATCTGTCTGATATAAAAAAAACCTCCGGCACTTAACGGAGGTTTTTTTATTTCTACATATTCAGGCTTTTACGCTGCATAAAACTCTCGTAGCGAAAATACATATCGCAGGACAAGTGAAACTCTTTAAGCCAGTACGCGTAAACATGCAGGAAGTGATACATCAGACAAGGCAGATAGCACAGCAGGAAATACACCACGAACGGCATGCTGATAGTAAGGCCGCCTGCAATGAAACTCAGAATAAATATCCACCCCGCCTGTACCATAGCTAACAGTATTATCCGGACTAAAAAGGGCTTGCTGATAAACCGACCGAAGGGCACCGGCGGAGCAGAATAGATGGTGATCTCTTTCAGAAAGATACGCCCCAGAAACAGGTAGCGTTTAGAAAGCCGCGAAAACGCCAGGTTTATAGCCAGCACGACGCCGCAGAGGATCAGCATGGCAATCATCAGTCTGGCGGAAAAATACCCCTCGCTGAAGGAAAACGCCGGATTCGCCTGCAACGGGCTAACCGAAAGCACATTGAGCGCGGTATTCACTGCAACGTAATAACCGGTGTACTGATAGATATTCCTGAAACTCACCGTGCTGCTCATGCCGGTCAGCACCTGGCGGATATAAACCCGCCGCACCGTTCTGAAGACCAGAGTCATGAAAACCGGTGATATCAGATACAGATAAATAATGCTGAACCGGCTGGCGGGCAACCGTAAACACACCTGCGCCATCAGCCAGAAAAAGATCACAGAACAGGCACTGACGACCGCAGGTCTGGCGAAAAATGCCGTTATTTTTGAGCAGCTTCGGCCTTTCAGGGCATCCAGATTAACGCGGTTAATCACATAGCTGTAAGCCCAGTACGCTTTCAGTTCGTGCAGCAGCGTAAAGAGCGTGATCGCCAGAATTACGCTGACCGTACCCGCATCATGGGAAGTAAAGGAAAAGGCGTTATTTTTCCAGTAAAAACCCAGCACAACGAACAGAATAACGCAGATAAACGGAATGAGTTTTTTATCCTGAAAGCGAACAAACTTTGCATAATCGGGGATCATTTCACGCCACTCACTGTGCCATCAGTTTTGCAATGCACCGCCATTTCGGGCGTGAATTTTGCGAAATCATTGAGTAAATGAATCAGATAGGCTTTGTTGCTGATCTCGGCAAACTGAACCGGTGTCGGCTTATCCAGAAAGTGCTCCATAGACGCCGTCCATTGCACGGCGTGCGTCAGATGCAGGGATAAATTCTCCCTGATGATCTCAGGATTTGTTACGGGCAAACCGGTGACGTTCATCAGCACGTCAAACTGTGGCGGCCTGATATCTATGTCTGCCAGAAAATCGCGCATCGGTTGCACGCCGCTGTTCATCAGACGGGTATGCCACGCCCCGCTCACTCCGGGCTTGATGCTCTCAAGCACGGCTCCGGCAACCGCCTGACCGGCGTTACGCAGCGCGGTTAGCGTGCCGCCGATCACCTGTTGCTTACGGCTGTTATCGCAGCTTATTTCTGCCTCAATGCCTTTTTGCGCGAGCAGTTCAGTCAGGCCCGCCCGGTCGCTGCCCTTCACCACCAGCATGCTCCCTTTGTTCGCGAGGCTCAGGTCGTGCATCAGCGTGGAACGGAAATGAATGACCCGGAATAAATCCTCCAGCGTGATAGCTCCGGCGGCGTAAAGCGCGGAATATTCCCCCACGCTGTGACCGCAGGCACCGGAGAAGGCCACATCGCCGTGACTTTCGCGATAAAGGGTAAAAAGCATCGTGTTAATGGCCGTGACGGCGATTTGCTGCACGGGGGTCTGAACCAGCCGGGTCATCGGCCCTTTAGCACACAGGCGGCGGATATTCAGCCCGGAAATATCACTGGCGCAATCCCAGATACGACGGGTTTCGGCACTGGTATCCCATAAGTCAGATCCCATCCCGATGACCGGATTCCCCTGCCCGGCAAATAATAAGACAACCGGTTTTGTTGCGTTTATGTCCATCTCTCTGTCCCTGTGAATCACCTAGAGGTGATACTTAAAACCCAGATAAGTGCCGAGAGTTTCGCCGAATAAAGCAAACTCCGAATCACTCTTTCCAAATGCCGTGTAAAGACCGCCATAAAGCTCAAGCTGCGGATTCAGCGGCTTGTTGATATTCAGGCCGACGGTCGCACTCTTGTCCTGTAAATTCATGACAGCAAAAGGCTGAACCGATGACTGGTCATCCGTCAGGAAACTGCCGTAGGCGTTGAGGTAATGTTTTCCCAGCAGGTTTCCCTGGCTGGAAGCGTTGTAGATTTCAGACGCCATCAGATATTTGTAGGCGTCAAATGCCCGGTCCAGCGGCGCGTAATTCGTCCTCTGGTTCAGGAATTTAATGAGGTCCGTTTGTTTGTCCCACTGCGCGGAAGAATATCCTTCACTTTGAAAGTAATATTCGAGGCCAAACTGACTGAAGCGATCGGTGGTGTATTGCATTCCGAGCGCCAGCTCAACGCCATCGTCATCCTTTGCGCTGTAAAGGGCGTCAGGGAAACGGTAACTCTGCACATCGCGCGCACTCTTTTCGTCTAGGTGCAGCCACTGCTGCTGAAAATGGTAGGCCAGTTCGGTGCTCAGAATGAACTGCGGCGTGACGTTCAGCGTTTGTGCAACGGCGACCGATTTTTTATCGCCCGTCATCAGGCTTACCGAAGGCGTGCTGTCACCCCACCGGTAATCCGTGTACGTCAGCAGATAACGGTCGCTGGCATTGGAACGGGCCAGCGCATTCCAGTTTCCCGAAGATTCATAGCGCGGACCGGGCTGCGTGAGCCGTGGCGCCGCGGTTAACGACAGCGAGTAAGCAAGCGTATCCTGCGCCAGCACCGCGCCCCAAAATGCATCGGTATAAAGCGGTTTCATGTCAGGTGAATTAATACGCGTAGCCTTAAACCCGGCGTTGTAATTGCTGAGCAGGCTGGCCGGGGATTTCAGGTAGAAAGCGCCGCCTTTTGGCCGGAGTTTACCGACGTCCAGCCGGAGACTTTCTGTCGGTGTGTAGGACAAACGAAGCTTATCGATCAGCGCCCGCAGGCGGTGGTCGTCTTTCTCAAAGGCGCCGGGACTTTTATACGGATAATAGGCCAGGCCGAGCAGCGAGAAATCCACGTCCAGCTTGTCTTCAACCAGCGTGCAGTCGTTGCGGTAATTCAGCGCGACATCATTAAACGTATTGTTTGCGGCATACGGGTTTTTCCCGTCAATCTGCCAGACAGGCGGTTGTTTACTGACGTAAGACGCTTGCGCGTAAATCACCGTGTCGGAATTCGTCAGGCAGGCGGCGTAAAGCGGTAACGACGGCCACACGCCGCTGGCCAGTATCAGCAAGGCAGAACGTTTCAATTGCCGCCCCGCTGAATACTCTCTTTCGTAAAGCGGGAAAGCGGCAGCGACTCAAACCGGACATCGCTGTATTCCATGACCGAATAACCGCTGCCACGGCGCGGATCCGTGACTTTAATTTTGGACGGTCTTTCCCTGCCCAGCAGCGGTGTGTAACCGAGGTACCACACTTCCTTAAGCAGCTTGTCATCGAGAGAAAAATACGACGCTTTATAAGGGCGGTAGCTGCCTTTCTCCACGAGGTAATTCACTTTCGGATAGGTGACTTCCGCTGAGCGACGGGTGAGCATCAGCGAATAGCAGACGTTCGCGCCGCAAGGGACTTCGCCCTGCAACGTGGCGTCATACGCAAACTCAAAGTTAGTCACAATCACGTCGCCGTTAGAGATCTGCCCGATCAGCCTTTGCTGACGGGAGATCGGCACAGGGCGGCGCAGCTCCGGCGTGTAAAACCATAAGTCGTAGCCGTCGGACAACATGACTTTGCCGCGATCCCGTGGCGGAGAAACGAAGCGCGCCAGTGAACGGGCGTCGGCCTGTTCACCGTCTTTCGGTTTCAGAAAGCGCATGGAGATATCCAGAACCTGCTGATTCACCGGCGCATTTTCGCCGGATTTAAATTCATTCACGGTCACCGTGTAACGAAAGGGCTGATCGGGTGACCGGATATCGTCGGCCTGCCGGATGATATTCAGGGCTGTGCTGGTGTCTGCAACGTGCCCGTCTGCGTGCGTGAATACCGGGAACCACGCGAGACAACTGGCGATTAGAAAGCGGCCTGATTTCATGGAGATGTCCTTATACCGCTTTAAAAGCGTCCGAAATATTCAACCGCGATGCCCGCAGTGCCGGTAAAACCGAGGCCAGTGACGACGTGAGCACCGGCAAAATCAGGGTGATCCAGATGAGTTCGGCACTGTCCGTTTTGATAAAGGCGTTGTAGCCGAGCGTCTGCCCCGGAGACGGCGGCATCGCGATACCTTTCAGGTTGATCAGGTAGGCAATCACCATTCCCAGAATCAGGCTCCCCGCAGCACCGAGCGCGCCGATATAAATCCCTTCAAGCAAAAACAGTCGTGTTACGTGTCCGGGTCGCAGGCCGATCGCCCGCAACGTGGTGATTTCGCGGGTTCGTTCGGCGATATTCATGGTCATTGAATTGCTGATCATGAAGATCACGATCAACGCGACAATGGCTTTAATGAAGAAGTAAATGCCGGTCAGCAAGCCTTCAACCTGCTGATAAAAAATCGACAGTTCTTGCCAGTTTTTCACCATCAGCGGCAAATGCCGGTCGGCAATAAACTGTGTGAGTCTGGCGCTGAACTCCGGCAAATCCGCATCATCGTTCAGCAGAATGACGAACTTACTGACGCCATTGGTGTTCATCATGTGCTGCGCGGTTTGCAGGGGAATTTTCATCGCCACGTCGTCATAATCTTTTATGCCGGAGGTGAAAATGCCGCGCACTTTCAGTGACAATGCGCCCTGCCCGCCCTGCGCGTTGGCCACCAGCACGTCCAGCCAGTCGGAATACTGTGCGTTCAGGGTTTTTGCCAGTCCGCTTCCCAGGATCACTTCATCCGTTTTAATGCGCGACAGATCGCTGCCTGACACCAGTTTGTCGAAAGAGCCCAGTTTCAGCGCCGGTAAAGGCTCGATGCCCAGACCGGCAAAATAGCTTGAGGTTTCACTCTCGTAGTGGGAAATCACACCGGTAAATTCGAGCTGGCCTGAAATCGTGGAAATATAATCTTTCAGTTCGGGGTCATTCAGGATTTCATTTTTCAGCTCGTCATAATTGCCAATAATGCTTTTGCTTTTATTCGAGGTTTCAAAATAGTTTTTGTCGTAAATCTGAATATGACCGACGTTGGTTCTGACGGTTTGTTCTTTCAATATCCAGAAAGAATACTGAATAAAACCGCCGTAAAGGAAAATGGCTAATCCACCCAAAATAATGGCGGTCAGGGTAGAGAAGGAACGTCGCTTATGTCTGAATAAATTCAGGAAGGCAAATTTCGTATCCTGCGGCCGCCGGATCAGGCAATATAATACAAAACCGACGATCACCAGCAGGGCGAGGTTGGTTATAATCATTCCAGTTAACATTTACTCACCTTTCATCAAAGGCACAACAATCTGAGTGATTTCACCGATATCCCACGCGGGGCTGGCATCTGACTTCAGGGATAATAATTTTACCGCCACCGGGCCGCGGTTTTTAAGTTGTGTTAAAAGCGTATTCGCCCCGGCGGTATCTCCGCAACTGAGCAATGCCCGGTAACGCATAAAAAGAATATTGATCAGGATATCGCTGTCGAAATTAGCCCGGTTTTTTAACAGATAATCGGTATCGGCCAGCGCTATGACACAGCGCCCTTGCTTTGCCGGTAAATAAGCATCAATACGGGCGCGTAAATAACGCACCTGCGGTGTATTTTCATGCGAATCAGCCGCTTCATCCAGATAAAAAAAACCTGTTTTCCCGTATTCCGAGGCCAGCACATAATCATTCACCGCGGCATAGTGATCCGCCATCCGCAGCGTGCCGTAAGAGTAGAAAATCAGCGATGCGATATCTTTTTGCTGTTCATATTCATGCAGCAATGCCTGCGTGGTGGCCGATAACGCCTCCGGCTGAACAGGGAAACCCTGTTGCAGCACGGCCTCCAGAGCCGGTGTCCCGGAACGCGCGGCGGCAGCTCCGTGAACGGCTAAAGACAAGCAGATCGCGAGAATAACGGCGCTATTTCGAAACATCATGAACAATTTCTCCATCCTTGATTTCAATCACCCGCCGCGCCCGGTCCCTGAGCTGCGTGGAGTGGGTCGAGACAATAAATGTGGTGCGGGTTTCCTGATTAATCTTCATCAGCAGATCCAGAATCGCCTCGCCGGTAGCCTGATCAAGATTGCCGGTGGGTTCGTCCGCCACCACAACCTGCGGGTCATGCGCCAGCGCTCTGGCAATTGCCACACGCTGTTGCTGACCGCCAGAAAGTTGCCCCGGCGTGCGGTTGCCCAGTGCGCCAATGCCGACGCTCTCAAGGGTCTGTTGTGTCCGTTCCCGCGCCTCTTTCCGGCCATACCGGCCATTGAGGATCAGCGGATAACACACGTTATCAAACGCGGAAAGCACCGGGATCAGGTTGAAAAACTGGAAGATAAATCCCAGATGACGGCCGCGAATGACGGACAACTGGCCTTCATCAAGCTCGTTCAGCGATTTATCCAGAAACAGCGTCGAGCCCGACGTGGGCTTATCAATGCCGGACAAAATGTTCAGCAACGTACTTTTCCCGCTGCCGGAAGGCCCGCACAGCGCCAGAAATTCGCCTCGGGCAATCTCCAGATTAATATTTTTCAGCGCGTCGACTTTGCCGTCGCCGGTTCCGAAGCTTTTACACACATCCATCAGCAATATTGCCGGCCGTTCCCTGATCATCGTCGCCATCGTTTCGCCCGCTTAATTTCCCTGAAACCAGGTGTCAAAGTACTGATATCCGCCCACGTTATCCGGCACGATGGTGCGCATTTTCCCGCCCGTTACCGTATGTTGCTGAAGATAAATCCAGCTCAGCGCGGGCGTCAGGCAGCCGCTGCCGCCATAGCGTTCGGGCAGGCTGACTTTTTGCCTGTCACGCTTATTTTCGCTGAATGTTTCGCGCCAGAGACTGTTTCGTCTTAAACCTGAAAAACACATCAGGTCAATATCGTCATCGGCACCGGAAAAAATATCCCCCGATGCCACCTCTTTATTCTGCGGAATATATTTCCCGGTATTAATTTTCAGAGAACTTTCCCGCTGACTGAAAATAAAACACCCGACACGCTCAACCGACAGGTTTATTTTTATGTCCTGATCCTGAATTATCTCTTTTTTATTCACGGCCAGATCTTCATCGGAGAACACCAGCACCGGCACCGCCCGGTAAGCGGCACAGATCACCACAAAATCGAAGATATCCCAGTCAAGATAATCCTGCGCCAGACGCATGGCCTGAACCAGCGACTGTTTTTCGCCACGAATTTTGCAGCTAAAATCTTTGACGGCGAATTTTTTGATCAGATTTTTCGGTAATGTATCGATCGTCGCCTGATGCAGTGCGCTGTTAATATTTTCAAACGAAGAACTTTCGCCCCAGCTGTCGGCATAAATAAAGGCCGTCCGCGATTTCATCAATAACATCCGCTCTTTCGCGCTGAGGTTATGCAATGCCGCTTCCGACACGTCTTCCATCGCAACAATATAATCCGTGTAATGGGGCGTTCTGATCATCTCACTGGCGTAAATATCACTGCCCGTTCCAAACCGTTTAAATCCCCAGCCGTTTGAACGGGTGGATTTAAGCGCGCGGTTATAGAGGTGTGACTCCCAGACATTCAGCCAGGAAGGCGCATACATATACACCCGCCCTTCCGGCTCGGTCATGGCGAAGGAAGATAAATACATAATACTTTCCCTGTAAAATTAAGAGGCGGTATCGCTCTCAGACATCACAACACCCATGACCGAGCCATCAACGCCCAGCCCGACTTTTAAAAGATGGCGCTTGTTGTGTGTGATCTGTCCCTGATTGAGCACCACACACGGCGCGACATTTTCACGGATCGGGCCGGTTCCTGCGGGCGAAAGCAGCGTTTTCTGACACAAAGCCTGGTGGCCGATGATCAAATCCACAATCCCTGAACCGGTTGGGGTGTAGCCAATCTGCCCTTTATAAGCCAGAACCGGCACCGGGCTTTCACCGTGGAAAGAGGCCAGCGCCAGAGCCTCGGCTTTATCGCTGGCTTCAGCACCGTTTCCGTGCGGAATAATCGCGGCCAGATCCCCGCAGAGAATGTCCGCCTGCTCCAGCGCTTTGTTCATCACTTTCAGCAGGTTTGCACTCAGCTGCGCTCCGTCGTTGCTCCGCCCCGCACTGGTTTGCGTGTAGACAGACGTGAGCCGGACGCCATCAGGCATCTGTCGCGCATGGCGGTGCCGGGCGCTTTCCAGCAACATCGCGCAGCCGCCTTCGGCAAATAACACGCCCTGACCGGACGCACCAAAAGGCTGAACGGTGTCGCCGCCGAGCATTCCCTGGCTGGTCAGAAAACTGATGTCCTGCGTGGTAATCAGCGAGCAGTTCACCACCATTACCACGTCGATATGCCCGCTTTCGATGGCCTGAATCCCCAGATGTACCGCAGCCAGCGAGGAATTGCTGGTGCAATGCAGATTGGGCGGCAGGTGTTTCAGGTCAAACGTCGTCGCTACGTGATGCGCCAGTTTGTCCTGAGACATATTGGCGACATGCAAATTCTGCACCGAACGGGTGAGCGTCACGTCCTCAATATCGTTGTGATCATAAAAAGCCAGATAATCACTCACGTCTACACGCGGACCTAAACCGGTCAGATAAACCCGGACGTTTTCTCCCGTCAGGCTGTGTTTCTCCAGCCCGGCATGGGCAAGCGCCGTTAAGATAAGGTCACTGACCCACTGACCGATATCCTTCACCGGCTCTGGTAAACGGGCAACAAAACCGTTATTGCTCAGCCCGCATTGTCTGGCGGCGTCGTCAGAAGAAAACCATCGCGCTTTACGGACGCAGCGCCCTTCTTTCAGCCCGTCGGTTAAGGCGTCGCTGCTCTGCGCAAACGCCAGACATGCGCTGTAACCCGAGATTATGGCTGCGTTATCCACGCGTTTATCCTCTGATAACGAAGGCATTGTAGTTTCCGCCTTCGTTCGCCCCGACCAGCAGAACATGCCTGATGACCATTTTCAGCGGGGCTTTAACAAAGTTGATGCGATCGTCGCAGAACACCTGAGTATGCGGAATGGCGGGCACCGCCTGTTTCCTGATGCAGTCCGCCAGCACCGCCAGATTGAGCAGCCCGGCGCAAGATTCCACGAACCCAAAGCTGGCGTTGTAGTTCACCACCGGCACCTGCGGATTTTGCTCACCGAACGCCAGGCAGATCGCGCCGATTTCAATCTCAGAACTCTCTTTGGTGCCGTTACTGCTGCCGCACACCAGATCGATATCCCGCGCCGTGAGGCCCGCATCGGCTAAAGCCCGGTGGATTGCCAGCGCCATGGCGGCCGATTTTTCGTCGGCGCAATCGGCATCAAAATAGCTGATGCTGTTGGATTTGCCGTAACCGGCGATTTCCGCGCAAATCTCCACGCCGCGCGCCTGAGCGGCGTCCAGATCTTCCAGCAACAACATGCAGGCACCTTCGCCCGGCACAAAACCTTTCGCCTCCTTGCCGTACACCTGATATTCGCGGGGTCGGACGTCATCTGGATTTTTCCGGTGACCGCATCCATATACAGCGACATGGACGGGAAACACTCGTCAGCGCCACCGACTAACACCTGCGGTTGCAGCTGCTGGCGGATGATTTCATAACCGTAGGTCAGCGCGCCCAGCGACGCGTTTTGCCCGGTCGCCAGCGTGGTGGTGTAGCCTTTAATCCCTTCGGAAATCCCGCAGAAAGTGGCAATCGAATTCATCAGCGAGCCGGGGAATTCGGACGTACGCACTTTGCGCGGATCGGGTTTCAGGCTTTGCAGGTATTTATAGGTCGTTTCCTGCGGCCCGCGCGACATTCCCATCACCAGCCCCAGTTCGTGACCATCTCGTTTGATTTTATGTTTCGCGTTGTTCAGCGCTTCCGCCAGGGCAATCAGGGCAAAGGTTCCGCCACGCGTGGCTTTGCGTGAGTCAAAACGCCGCAAATGCTTGCGCGGTTCCAGCGCCGTGACCTGAAAGGTTTTGAAGTCGGCGTTATTTTCCGGCAGAACCGCACCCGGCGAACGGCGTGAGGAACCTGTCAGACGGTCAAACTGATGCGTTTGGGTCAGTACGTTCAGAAGCTCACCGGCCTCTTCGAGTGTGTCCTCATTGAAGGTGACGCCCGTCAGTTCAACGGATTTCTCAGCAGACCAGATATGTTCGAGTATTTCGTTCAGGGTATGGCCGATGGCCGAGACGGCACCCATGCCGCTGATCGCCACGCGCTTCGCCTCGTAGGCGGTGACCGGAACCGTGCCCGGACGCGTGCTCACAATCATGCAGCAGTTATTTCCGCCGAAGGCATAATTGTTTTTCATGAAGATATTGATGTCCTTCTCCCTGAATTCATTCGGCACATAATCCAGATCGCAGTTCGGACGTGGCACCGTAAAATTCAGCGTAGGGAGAAGTTTCTTTTCAGGCAGCGTCACCAGACAGGCGATGAGTTCGACAATTCCTGCCGCGCCGATATTGTGCCCAAAGAAGGATTTGGTCGAGCTGACCGGAAGATTGACCGCATCGGGAAAGACTTTCTTCATCGCCAGCGTTTCGATCCGGTCATTGGCTTCGGTACCCGTGCCATGCACGTTCACGTAATCAATCTGATCGGGGGTGACACCGGCATTTTCCATTGCCTTGAGCATCACCTGCACCGCGCCGCTGGCACGCGGATCCGGGCCGGTTTCATGGTAGGCATCGCACGACGTGGCGTAAGAGAGAAGCTCGCCATAAATCGTGGCACCGCGGGCAACGGCGTGCTCGTACTCTTCCAGCACGATAGCCCCCGCACCTTCACCGATGGACATCCCCGACGTGCCGGAGAACGGCGTGCAGGATCCGTCATGCATGACGTTGAGGGCGTAGAAACCGGCAAAGGTCGGCAGATAAATCGGCTCAGTGCCGACGGCAAGCATGGTGTTACTTTTGCCATTCTGGATATAGTCAAAAGCCATGCCGATGGCATTCGGGCTGGCGGTACACGCTGTCGCCACCAGTTCCGTTCCCCCTTTCAGCCCCAGCAAAGTCGAGACGCTGGAGCAGCAGGACGCAAACCCGCCGGAGTAAATGGCCTTTCTCAGCGAGAAATCCTGAATACGCTGTTCGAAGAGCGGCAGAAACGCTTCGGTTCCCGCCGAGGACACGCCGACGATCATTCCGGTTTCTTCGAGATCACCCGTTAACCCGGCGGCATTCAGCGCATCTTTGCTGACTTTGTAGGCCCACAGCGCGGCGTTATCCATTGCGCTGACCGTCTCAGCATCCAGCGGAGAGTAATCGATATCTTGCAGGATCTCCGCCGCACGTGCGTTTTCAAACCAGTGCGAAAAGCGCGAGCTGTCTTGCACACCGCATTCTTTATTGAGCAGGGCCTGCCTGAACCCGGCAATGTTATCCGCCAGTGAAGACAAAATCCCCATCCCTGTAATGACTACTCTTTTCCTGCTCGTTTTCATAAATAAGTCCCTTAGGTCTGATCAGACCGGGTGATCAGACAACGTCTCCGGTGCGGTGTGTTTAAAAAATTTACAGGGCGCTTTTCGGCTTTGAGGCATCGATATAGCTATGTTCAGTCGGGTTAACCAGCATGCTGAAGTTGTAGAAGAAGGGAACGTTACGGGTCATGGCCGCCACGGCTCCGCCCTGCGTCGCAATCTCAAAACCCGGAATGTCGGAATAGGCGTATTCGCTGTCAATCAGTGCCAGCGCGATCAAAGACTGACACGCCGGTGAGTAGACACTTTTGACGATGACACCGACGTCGCGGCCTTCAGCACGCACCGGGTCATCGGCGGCAATGCCTTCACACACGGCGACGGGAACAATTCCGACCAGCTTGCGTCCTGCGCCCGCACAGGAAAGGGATTCCGCCGCGGATTTGCCGACAAAATCGTCTTTGTCATACTGAATCGCCCACTGCATTTGCAGCTCAACCGGGTTGCGGGAATAACCGCTGAACAACGCGGGTTCCCAGCACGGGTTTTCAACGCGGAGCGTATTTTGATAATTCAGGCCGCCGGTCTTCAGGTCGAATGGCTCACCGTTTTCCAGCAGTTGTTCCCAGACCTTGCACAGCGCCGCTTGCCCGCCAATCAGCTGGTACGCAAATTCACCGTGTTTGCCGCAGCGCAGCACCATCAGGCCATCGTCCGTGCTCATATATTCGTGATACGGCAGGCCGATAATGTCGAAGCCGTAAATACCGGCGAGCACTTCCCAGGCATAAGGCCCTTCGAGCTGAATTGCGCCCCAGCCGTGCGGTTCCATATCCTGAATGACCGGCGTCTCTTCAATATCCAGATCGGCGGCATTCTCCAGAATTTGCTTCAGGCGGTCGATCAGTTCAAAAGCGGACAGGTTTTCTGACAGCAGGTAATACCCTTCATCGGTACACAGCACCGAAATATCCCCGGCAATGGTGCCGTCCTGATTGAGCACCAGCGAATACATCGCCTGCTCATCACGGATTATCGAGACATCCGCTGAGGCTAAATAGTTGACCAGCGCCCACGCGTCATCGCCCATGACGCTGACGACGGACATGCTGGAATAATCCACCATCAGGATATTTTCCCTGACCGCTTTATATTCCACTTCCGGTGAGTGATAAAAAGCAGGCACGGTTCTGCCGTTAAATGTGCCCATCGTGGCGTTATTTTTTTCATGTAATTCACGCAGCGAAATCATTCGAACCTCATTATTTAAAAGGGAGTTTTACTGTGGCTTTCGGTTTTTAATCACGAAAGACGCCAGGTTATTTACCGTTCTCATAAAAGAGGGATCATCGCTTTCGCTGACCTGAATGCCATAAAGCTTATCGAGTAAAACCAGAATTTCCGTCGCATCGACAGAATCAAGTTTCAGGCCATTACCAAACAGTGCCGTATCATCGTCAATCTGCGATTCTGTTTTCTGAATATGCAGACGCTGAATCAGCTCGGTTTTAATCTGATGTAATACGACTTTGCGTGCTTCGATACTTTCCTGAATTAAGCTCATGGGTATTGCTCCATATTATAATTGTTTCACTTCTCTGAAATTGATTATCACGCCCTGGCTGATAATTTTTTTGCCGACCTGCGCCGAAACACTGTAATGCCTGAATCCGCTGGCGTCGGAGAACGTCAGCTTACTGGTCACTTCTATCGTGTCGCCGGGATACGCAACATCTTTGAATTTTAAGTTTTGTGAAGCCAGAACGCCCTGCACCTGCGCGCGACGCGCCCGGATAATATTGCGCATGTTTTCATCATGAATTTTAGAATAAATATCACGAAGTGAATGCAATGCCTCACCGTGGTTTTCCTGATAGATGTCACTCATATCCGTCAGAAAAGAGAAATACTCGCTCGCCTGGCCAAATATCTCTGAAATAATCGCGCCCGGCATGATCGGGTTCTCAGGAAAGTGCCCGAGCAAATAAGGGTCATTATAGGTGACATGCTTAATAATTTTGATGTACCCGTTTTCACCGTATTTAAAATCTTCAATACGGTCGACCATAATAAGCGGCTGACGCCAGCCGCCCATCTCAAGGAATATTTTGGAAGGAATAGCATATTTAGACATCATTCACCGCATCACCAGGCCGCCATCAATAACGATGGTTTGCCCTACAATATAGCTCGCCGCTCCGGAGCTTAAATAAACCACGGTATTCGCCACTTCTTCGCATTTCCCCAGGCGACGCAGAGGAATGGATGACGTTATTTCCCGCACGACGGTGCGCGACACTTTTTTCACCATTTTGGATTCGATCATGCCCGGCGCAATCGCATTAACCCTCACGCCCCTGGGTGCCAGTTCGGCGGCCAGCGTACGGGTGAACGCGAGCAACGCGCCTTTTGATGCACTGTAATTGCACTGGCCTACGCTTGGGATCAGCGCAGCAATCGAGGCCACGTTAATGACCGCCGGGTTTTCAGCAGCTCTGAGCATCAGCAACAGCTCTTTGGTCAGCCTGAACACGCTCAGCAAATTGGTATCAATGACGGCGCTGAAATCTTCAAAGCTCATGGCGGCAAACAAACTGTCTTTGACGATACCCGCGTTATTGACCAGCACATCGATGTGTTTCGCTTCCTGCGCCAGTCTCTGGCACAAGCCGCTGACTGCCTGTTTATCCGAAAGATCACACTGAATGAGGTTCAGTTTATGACCGTCCGGATGCTGTTCTTTGAGCGTCTCCAGAGAACGGGCGTTGCTGTTATACAGCGCAAACACCTGACATTGCTGATTCAGGTATTCTGCACAAACTGCCAGTCCGATATCACCGCTTGCCCCTGTCACCAGGATGTTTTTATCTGCTAAATCATTAAATTTATACACAGTGTTCCCTTAATCCTTTTGGGACGAAATAACCGTTACTGCAATTGCATGTGTACGGCAATGAGAAATGCTTAACGAAATCGCATTGATTTTTTTATCTTCCATGACGTCTTTTAAATGCCCGCTGATAATAAAATGCGGGCATCCGAACTGATCATGCTCAATTTCTGCATCGTGGAACCGGATCCCTTCCCGAAATCCTAATCCCACCGATTTAACAACGGACTCTTTCGCGGCCCAAAATCCTGCGGCCCTTTCATAATCAGGATCGTTGCTGTTAATGCTTAACCGTTCGCGCTGCGTGAAAACTCTTTGCAGGAATTTGTCTCCGCCCCGCAATATCGCCGTCTTCACGCGCTCCACCTCAACAATATCCGTTCCAACAAACATGATGATTCCTGCAATCAGAGCTGATAAGACAGCGTGAAATTCACATTCAGCTTATCGGCATTTAATTCATCCGGATAAAGCAGCGGCGTGGACAAGGCAATATCGTAAGCCAGCGTATTAATATTGCCCTTAAATCCGCTGGTGGCTCCGAGGAGTTTCTTCCCGGAATAAGCGCCCTGCGGATAGGTTTCACCCCATATTTCACCGTAATCAACCCCGGCATACCATTCGATATTCTTAATGCCGGTAATAAGATTAAACGTATTTTGCGCGTAAAAGCCTTTATCGCCATACAGCCCCTGCGTATTTTCAAAACCACGCACATTCCAACGGTCACCGAGCGTAAACTGATCCTGCAATGTCAGCTTGTCCGGCGAATACTGAAGACCTGAACTTAACGCGTAATAGGCAACGAAATTTTTCACGTTGAATAACGTCGTGTAATTCGCATTCAGGTTGTAGAGATGACTCTGCGCACTGACATCGCCGGATTTCATATCCGGCGTTTTCTCACCGCCTAAAAAGGGAACAAACCGCTGATACGACAATGTGCTGTCGAGTAATGCCCGGTTAAAATTTTGCTTATAGTTAATCCCGAAGCGTGCATTGGTCATATCGCGCTTTTGTAGCGCCAGTTCGATATCTTCTAATTTGTAGTTAACCTTTCTTTTGATTAACTCAGCACTGAGCGCCACTTTCTTATTACTGTCACGATAAACCGTTCTGTTGCCTTTCAGGCTGAGATAATCACTGTCGCCCGTGTACTTATAATTCCAGGTTTCCAGAGGAATATTTTGTTTCGACTGACTGCTGCTGTAAAACACCTCGTAATCCCAGTAACCCCAGGGAACCGAATAGTAGGCGCTGACGCTTTTGTACCCGCCGCTGCTCCGCTCGGTATTCGTCGTCCCCGAAAGATAAAAGGTATCGTTCATGTGCGCCAGGTTGTAAATGTAAGCCGCGCCGCCTGCGAGCACTTTTCCCGTGGCTTCGTCACCCCAGTTGTTCATCCAGACTTTACCGTTCCAGTTTTTTGTCCGGTCTGCGTTTATGACGACATTGCTGTACCCGTTCTGGTGTCCGGGTTCTATATTGATCTTTACTTTCAAATTTGGGGCTTTTTGCAAGACTTCCAGCCCCTGCTCGATATCCCGAAGATTCAGTATATCTTCGGCTTTAAAAGGCAATATCCCGGGCCGGATTGCGTCATCGCTGATAATGATATTTTCAATTCTGCCCGGCATGACAACCAGTTTTAACTGATGCGTCGTTAAATTCTGCCCCGGCACATCGACCCGCGTGGTGACGTAACCCGAATTGATATAGTAATCTTGCAACCCGATGGCCAGTTGTTCAATTCCCTGCGCCCCCAGACATTTTCCCGCCACGCTTTTTTTAATTTTTCGTATCGTGGAATTGTTCAGAAAATCATTTTCGACGATCAGCGTATTAATCGTCAGACAGTTTTTCTCAACCGGAAAATCCAGGAAATCAACTTGCGTTTTCACCTGACTGGAGAAGACATCCTTTTTAATGATTTTATTTTCCTGCCGGTTACTTCGGTCAATATCCTGCTGTGTTTTAACCAGACTGTTTAAATCCACGGTTTCTGCATAAGACGTTGTCTGACTTAAGATGCTCAGGGTAATAATGAATGCAATTCTACTTTTCATAATGCCTGCCCGGAAATGAAAGCAGCCATTACGCTGCTTTCATTTTACCGTTTAATTATAAACCAAAGACTTTACCGCTATAGGTAATAGAATTCACATTCAGATTTAATCCCTGACGTCCGCCTAATACCGTGGAAGATCCCAGGCTGGAGACCGTTTTGGCAGCGATGCTGGCTTTCCCGTCGGTATAAAGTGTTCCGGTGTTATTCACTGTACCTGAAGACGTCACATTTAACGTATTGCCTGCAACGATCTCGTTGTAGTTGTTAATTCCCACGGTGCCATGAACAGAAACTGCATTATCAGAGTTGATGGTATTACGGTTGTAAAGTATTCCTTCAGTAGACACATTGACGCTGTCCACACCGTTAATCCAGCCATAGTTGGTGAAACTGTTGAAGACATTCAGCACCAGAGCACCATCGGCAGAAATAATCCCCGTAGCATTATTGTCAATTATGTTGCCGCTGCTCGCCAGATTGAGGCTATTAACATCAATGGTCAAATCACCGGCCGAGTAGATGGTTGAATAGTTGCTGCTGAGCGTCCCAGCCGTAATTTTAGAAGTACCTGCACCCGCCACCAGCATACTGCGGTCACTATCAATCGTTTTCGCGACCGTCAGGTTTAAGGGGCTATCCTGGGCAATAATACGGCTGTTATTATTCTTCAGGGCGTTGGCGGTAATATCGACGCCCCCCTTACCCACCATGCCGCCTTCCTGATTTGGCATGCCAAGATACAGACCGTAAAAACTCTTACTGTTCTGGTTATCAACCGTCCCGCCAGCATTAATAGTGAGTTTTTTATCTGCCACCATTAAAGCCGCGCTGTTATTCACATCCCCGCTGGTGGTCAGACTGACATTCTGCCCATGAACAATACCGCCGGTATTATTGATGCGCGAAGCCGTCACGTTGATATCACCGTCCGATAAGAGCACGCCGATATTGTTATCCAGCGCACCGGAGGTCAGTTCAACATTGATTCCCGTCTTGGCGCTCAGACCTGCCTGACTGTTGTTCAGAGAGGCCGCCTGAATTGAAATGCTCTTATCCGTCAGGATCTTACCGCTGGCATTATTTACGTTAGCGGTGTTGAGCAACTTAATATCCCCGTTAGAGGCGATCTGACCCGAGTTATTATTTAAGGTCGCAGAAGCTATTTCAATACCGCCAGCACCGGCGATAATACCCAGAGAATCACCGCTGCTGGTATCTGCCGTCTTGGTTGAGCTGTTAGTGACGGTGTTTTTAGACGCGTCGATTTTGACATGACCGGTTGCAGAACGGATCAGGCCGCTGGTGTTATTTACCGCGCCGGTGCTTGCCATATCCACATCGCCATAGGAGTCGATCGTACCCTGGCTGTTATTTACGCTGGTAGATTGCGTGCCGACGTAATAACCCGTGATCTGCCCATTGTTATTATTGAGCGCACCGGTCTTGAGACTGACCACACCGGCGGTAATACCGACCGTCTTGCCTTTGCCGGAGTTAGTCAGCGTCGCGTTGTTGGTATCGATAGCCAGAACGCCCGTCGCGGCTAATTTACCGTTGGTGTTATTGATGGCCCCGCTACCGATATACACATCAGCGCTGGACATGATATTCCCGGCGCGACTGTTATCGATCTGATTCTTGTTGGTATCGATATAGATGCTTTTGTCGCTTAAAATCTTACCGGTGACGTTGGTCAGTGTACCGTTGGTTTTCATGCTGATCACGCCAGACGACTTGATCTGCGCGTTGCTGTTGATCAGCGCGCCGTTGGTATCAATCTGAATGCCGCCGGTGCCTGCGGAGAGCACCCCGAGGTTGCGAACGCCGACGCCACTTTCAGTGCTGACCAGATTAATTTTATCAGCGTACATGCCGCCCAGTTTGGCAACGTCAATGCCATAAGTATTTCTTGAACCCGAGGCTTTCACCGTGCCCGTGACCTGATTATTCACATCCACATAGTTATTACCGGCAATCACGGTGATCCCGTTGCCTGCGGCGTTCATATCACCATTAATGGTCACGGAGCGGGCTAACAGGGCCGTTGGAGAATCGCTGGTTAAACCGTCGGTGGTGATCACACCGCCATTGACGCTGTACCCTTTCAGTTCACCGTTTTGCATATCCGGCTTGCCGGTGGTGACGGTCACTTTTTCAGCATTGATAAAACCACAACCTGAACAGGTAATGCCGTTCGGGTTAGCAATAATCAGATGCGCCTTGTCACCCGCGACTTCCATCATGCCATTCAGGGCACTTTTGTTATTGGAAGTGACTTCGTTAAGGATCACTTTTGCCGTGCCTGAAGCCAGATTGCTGTTTCCTGCAATCTGGCCAGCCAGCGTGGTATTCACTGCATTCTGGCTGTTATTGAAAATCAGCCCTTCTTTGCCGACGTTAAGTTTGTCGTAAATATTATGCGAAATGCCGTTCGCATTCGCTTCATTGATATTGATGACAGGCACGCCGTTTGCTGATGCAACTGAACCGCCGGACATGCTGATATCTGCCGCATTCACAATGAATGGCATGGAGAGTAAAATTGACGCCGCAATTGGGGTGAATCTCACTAACCCATTTTTAATCTGTTTGTTTTCCAATTTTTTGTTTTCCTTCATCTTAGAATTTATAGAAATGACAGCGATGCCAGTAAAATTAACAACGCAAAAAACAACGGCAAAGTAAAATCAATGGTAGAAAACCATTAGTTATAACCCTGTGCCATGATTATAAATAGGAGCCAACGTAAAACAGATTCTGGTTAAGCAAAGCAAAACGTCAATTTTGATCGTAAGATTCCGACGATGGGTATGCCTTCCCCACCATAATAAGATATTTCGCTTACCTATATAGAATGATGCGTTTTTATAATAATGATATTCTATATACATGACATGGCGGAGTGTTATGTAAATATGTCCGCCCTGTTTGAACAAGGTAAATATACGTTTCTAAATTTACAGAATCAAGTCATTTTTCGCACGTAAAGACAAAGTGAAATCCCATTTAATATAAATGGATTCTTATTCAATAATTAGAAATATCCTGCATGATTGCGTTTATTACCCTGATACCCCCATAAAACAGAAATATCTTTTTCAGTATTTTCTCGTTTATGGCCTGTTTGCCGGGATATTTATGGATAAAAAAAGCACCCGAGGGTGCCTTAGAACAGCTAAATAAATCAGTAGCAAAGAGATATTATGCCGGTGTCGGTTCTTTACACGTATGCGTATCATCGTCAGCGCAGCCATACTGAAAACGTTGTGTTACAGCGTAATGGCGCGGAATCGCCCGGCATTACTTGCCGTATAAATTACCGTGTTTTGAATACTTCTGTGGCCCAGGTAATCCTGAATCAGCCGGGTGTCACAGCCGTTGTCTGCCAGCGCATAACCACAAGCATGCCTGAGCATGTGCGGGTGAACAGCAACATTAATTCCTGCACTCTCCCCGTATTTACGGAACAAACGGTACAATTGCTGCCGGGACAACCGCCCCCCGTGCCGGGATAGAAATAGCCAATTCGAGTCAGAGTCAAGATATTGCGACCTTATTTCCAGCCACTTCTTTATGAATACCATCTCCCTGTTTTGTATCGGGTGCTGAACTGAAAACCCATTTTTTAGCCGGGCGATGTAGATCGTCTTCGTCGAAACCTCAACGTCCTGAATTCTTAATCCGGCCAGTTCACTCACACGAAGGCCATGAATAAAGCACATCAACAACATGCACTTATCCCGATGTTCATTAATTCCTGTCGAAACAGCACCAACGAGTCTCTCCATCTCAACCTGAGTTAAGTACTTTCTCTCATTCATTTAACGTCTTTCCTTGATTTATTTAAGAATCTTATGAGTTCTTATGAGACTGTTCAGGCGAGGATACGTTTACGTATCCGTTATTCCCGCAGGTTAGTTCCTGCCCCAAAAGAGCCATGAGCACAGGACGTTGATGGTCTGAAATATTGAAACAAATTCGTGCGGGATTTTGTCTTAAAACCAGGTGAAAAAACATCAGTTTCTAAAAATCAGTTGACAAATGGCTTCTGAAAATGAATTTTTCAGGTTTACATGACGGAGAAAATAAAGATCTTTCAAGTTAACTCAGATATCCGGACCTGTGTATTTATAAAGTTCTTAATAATCCATCATGATTATATTTTATTAACACTGTTTATTAGGAGTAATCCCCATTAACGCCGGATTTTTCTTAAAATGATGTTTCGGGAGATAAAAAAAACCTCCGGTGTTTTAACGGAGGCTTTTTCACTGACAATCAGTCATGGAGGATGACGTATTTCAAATACACCTTATTGGGTGGCGCTGGATGCCAGGCGGATTTGAATATCGTTATCGAGGTTGTTCACCCATAAGTAACTTGCTTGTAGATTTCATGTGAACCTTTTTGATGTGATTTATACGATAAGAAATTGAAAACTGGCCACAATATACGCCAACCCCTGAAAGGTGTCATGAGCGGCACAGGTTGAGCTGCGGCTTTTTTCCGGTTAGTATACGAAGCATATACGTTTCGTATACCACTGAGGCAAGCTTATGGGCATCATCAAGATTTCAGAACTGATGCATGAAAACTTACGCATCGCCAGTCTGGCTTACACGCGTTCGATCAATGCGCAGGCCGAACACTGGATGAAAATTGGCATGTTAATGGAAACCCATCCGGACATGACCCACAGCGAAATTTCCCGGCTGCTGGTGCGTTGCAGCATGGAATCCGATGAGAACACTGACAGTTTCCGTACGCTGTTAAACGTGGGCGGCACACACAGGAAGGCAAGTAATGAATAATGGTTTAGACAGCGCGTATTTTATGAATAACAACCGCATGATCAAAACGCCGGAAGGCATCAGTAAAGCCCGCATCGCTGGCAAACTGGCCGCCCGGGTTTTGCATATGATCACACCTTACGTTGTGCCCGGCGTCACCACCAACGAACTTGACCGCATCTGCCACGATTTTATCGTCAATGAATTGAAGGCGATCCCGGCTAATATCGGCTATCACGGCTACGAAAAAACCACCTGTACCTCCGTCAATCATGTCATTTGCCACGGTATTCCGTCCGACAAGGCACTGAAAAAAGGCGATATCGTCAACATCGACGTCGCGCTGATCAAAGACGGCTGGTACGGCGACACCAGCCGCATGTATTACGCCGGAGAGCCGGGCATTCTTGCCCGCCGCCTGACCGACACCACCTATGAAGCGATGATGGCCGGGATTGAAGTTGTCCGCCCCGGCGCAACGCTGGGTGACGTCGGTTATGCGATTGCCGCCGTCGCGAAACGCGACGGGTTCTCCATCGTGGAAGAATACTGCGGTCACGGCATCGGCATGGGATATCACGAAGATCCGCAGGTGCTGCATTATGGCGAAAAAGGTCGCGGTCTGGTGCTGCAGGAAGGCATGTTATTCACCATCGAACCGATGCTGAATGCCGGTAAAAAGCAGAATAAAGTGCTGCCCGACGGCTGGACGGTGGTCACCAAAGATCATTCATTGTCCGCGCAGTGGGAACACATGGTGGCCGTGACCAAAGACGGCTATGAAATCCTGACGCCGTGGCCTGAACACGACTAAGCGGAATTTTTACCGCATCCGGATCATGCCCGATGCGATGATAAGCGCCTGGCTGGTTGACTTTAATTCGAATACTACGAGAATGTTTTTATTCGAAAAACGACATGAAAGTCCCGGAGTTTATCATCGCTTCTTCCCGTATTTTGACCTCCGCAACGCCGGCTAAACAGTCAGGTGCTCTTGTTGCTATGGCGTTGTTACTGGCGAGCTGTTCATCCACACCGCCGAAATCGCTGGTCACGCCGCTGCCTACGGTCGCAAAACAACCTCTTGCGCCGAAAGGCGAACAAAACAAAGAGCCGGTGCGCGGCGTATGGCTGGCGACGGTTTCCCGTCTCGACTGGCCGCCGGTGTCTTCGGTGAATGTCAGCAGCCCCGCCCTGCGCATCAGCCAACAGAAAAAATCCCTGACCGACAAACTGGATAACCTGAAATCGCTGGGCATCAATACTGTGTTCTTCCAGGTTAAGCCAGACGGCACCGCGCTGTGGCAATCCAAAATTTTGCCGTGGTCCGATATGCTGACCGGCACAATTGGCGAAAATCCGGGTTACGATCCGCTGGCATTTATGCTCGATGAAGCGCACAAGCGCGGCATGAAAGTTCACGCGTGGTTCAACCCGTACCGCGTTACGGTGAATACCAAACCTTCAACGATTGCCGAGCTGAATCGCACATTGTCACTCAGTCCGGCGAGCGTTTATGTGCTGCACCGTGACTGGATCCGCACCGCAGGAGACCGTCTGGTGCTTGACCCCGGCATTCCGGAAGCGCGCGACTGGATCACCAGCATCGTGGCCGAAGTCGTCGCCCATTACCCGGTTGACGGCGTGCAGTTTGATGACTATTTCTATGCAGAAACGCCGGGCTCGGCGCTCGACGACAGCATGACGTTCAGAAAATACGGTCAGGGATTTAGCTCAAAAGCAGACTGGCGTCGCCACAATACCCAGCTGCTGATCGAGCAGGTTTCCCGCACCGTCCGTCAGCTGAAACCGGGCGTTGAATTTGGCGTTAGCCCGGCGGGCGTCTGGCGTAATCTGTCGTTCGATCCTGCCGGTTCCGACACGCGCGGCGCGGCGGCGTATGACGAAGCCTATGCCGATACGCGTCTTTGGGTGAAACAAGGCTTGCTTGATTACATTGCGCCGCAGCTTTACTGGCCGTTCTCCCGCAAGGCGGCGCGCTATGACGTGCTGGCGAAATGGTGGGCGGATGTCGTAAAACCGAACAACACGCGCCTGTATATCGGCATTGCGCTGTATAAAGTGGGCGAGCCGTCGAAGAATGAGCCGGAATGGACCACCAGCGGTGGCGTGCCTGAGCTGAAGAAACAGCTCGACATGAACGAATCGTTACCGGGCATCAGCGGCACGATTCTGTTCAGGGAAAACTACCTGAATCAGCCGCAAACGCAGGACGCCGTGCGTTACCTGAGAAGCCGCTGGGGACATTAAGTCAGAGCGGATAAAACAAAAAAGCCCCCTGTATGATGACGCCGGGGGCTTTTTCTATTCAATTCTAACTGCGTTCAATTTCTTTGGTTGCGCGATCTAACGCATCGGTAATTTTATACAGCGTTTCCTGTTCGATGGGGCCTTTTGCGAGGCGTAAATTCAGCGCCGAACGGATATTATTTATCGCCCTTTGCATTTCCGGAATACTGCGGTTGTTCGACAGGATCGCCAGCGAATGCAACCGCTCCGTCACCGTCGTCAGTAATTCGCCCTGCTGGTTCAGCAACGCGGCACCTTCAGCGGTGATCGTATATTGCTTCTTCCCGCCGTCTTCCTGGTTCGCCAGCACAAAACCCTGCTCTTCAAGATACGTCAGATTGGGATAAATAATGCTGGCGCTGGGGGTGTATTCCCCTTTCGCCAGATCTTCGATGGCTTTGATCAGTTCATAACCGTGGGCGGAACGTTGCTGCAAAAAATGCAGCATTAATAAGCGGATATCACCGGTTTCGAACATTCTTTCGCGACGGTGCTTATTCATCAGCATTATTTCGCGTGCCAGTACGCCACGCAGCGGACGAAGTTTGCGTCCAGGCCACGGGTTTCGGTGAAGTAATCATTCAGGCCTTTCACGAATTTCCCTTCGCCGGTGGCCCAGACGTAATAATCATTTTCCGGCAGCATCAGGCTTTTCAGTTTCTGCACCACCACATCGTCTTCGGCATAACCATTTTGCTCATGGCTGACGATCCACTCGACGTTGAAATCTTTTTCTTCATCCAGATAACTGACACAGCTCACGTCTTTCACTTTCACCAGCACGGTGATTTTTGCGCTGACAGCGGCCTCTTTCAGTTCACGCAGGCGGCGTTTTACGGCCGGAAGCCCGGTCTCATCACAAAGATACAGCTGCCACCGATACGTCGTCGGAATAATCAGGGAACCGCGCGGGCCACCGATGATCAGCTTATCGCCCGGTTTGGCGTTGTCGGCCCATTCGCTGGCAACGCCGCCGTCGTGAATATAAAAATCCAGCGTCAGTTCGAGGGTTTGCGCGTCGAAATGCAGCGGCGTGTATTCGCGATTCACCGGACGCGGGCCTTCGCCCCAGACAATGCCGTCTTCCGTGGCGACAGGCGGCGTAATCACGTCGCCCGGATTGGCCGGGAAGAACAGTTTGATGTGGTCATCAAAGCCACCTGATGTAAAACCTTTCAGCTCGTCGCCGTTCAATACGATGCGTTTAAAACAGCCGGAAACGGTTTCAGCGCTTTTCACCGTGAGGTGACGGAAAACCAGTTCGTTCTTAACGCGTACCGGCAGGTTGGCGGCGGAAGATTCAGTGCGTTTGTGTTCCATATTCTTTCTCTCAGGGTAGCGAAATTAACCGTCACGGACCCTGAAAAGGGCGTGAATGATTCTCAGTTCAATTTAAAGATATATCTTAGTCATGTTTTATGCAACGACTTCAAAAAAAAACCGGCCATCGTGAAGAAGGCCGGTTGTCAGTTCTGGCATAAAAATACGTTGTGTGAATTAACGCACCGCGCCACGCAAAAACATGTCTACGGCGCTGCTCACCATCTGACGGATTTCCGCAATGTCCAGCGGCGCGGGGTTACGCTGATAAAGGCGCGTGTTGGTTTGCGCGGTTACCAGCGCCAGAAATTGGACGGCACGCAGATGCGCATCGGCCTGCACCAGTTGCCCTCTTTCCATCGCACTGGCCAGGAATTTTGCCAGGATATCGACGCTTTCCCGTGGCCCGGCGTCATAAAACAACGTGCCGATATCAGAATGGCCAGACTCGGCGAGCACCATGCGATACACCGCCAGCGCCGAGGCGTCATTGGTGAGCACCAGTAACATTCTCTCACCAAAGCGGGTGAGAATGGTCTCGAGACTGGCATCCGTCCACGCGCTGGTCAGGTCGCTGACGGCGTCGGAAAGGTGCCCGGTGGCATACGCTTTCACCACCGCCACCAGTAAGGATTCTTTTGACGGAAAATAGCTGTAGAGCGTAGCTTTTGAACCGCCCAGACGCCGGGCAAGTTCATTCATAGATGCGCGTTCGTATCCGGTTTCCTGAAACAGTTGCGCTGCGGCATCGATGATTGCCTCCCTGCGGGCTTCGGTGCGAACTTTCATCTTCTCTCCTGATATTGCTTTACGGCCCCGGTCATAATCACGGCGATAAAACTGTACGGTACAGTTTGCTGATTCCCCACTCTAACCACGGGTTTGCAGGTTGTAAAGCGTCCTTCATAGCCCATTTTTCAGAACGAATTGCAAAGATTTCGTTAAGAAGCGCATTTTTATTTACCATTTTGTTGATAACAATTATCAGTATCATTATCATTCGCACCAAGCTGAAGTGGGTCAGGACTGTAATTTAACCCATATTTTATAAGGATAACGGCTTTTCACGGAAGAATAAGACAGATGACATACGCGTCTGAATTTGTCGAAAGGCAGTAAATGCGAGCAGAACTTAAAAAATTAAGTGCAGGGCTAAAAACAAATGTTCAAATCCTTTACACAGCAGGGTTTGGTGAAAAACGTCATTTTCATGGGGACGATTCTCACCACCACTTTTAACGTAAACGCAGCGGAAGCCGTTAAAGACAATACCGATCTGACACAGAACAAAGCACAGTCTTCAGAAACCATCAAAAAGAAACCGGTGGTGCGCAGTGCTAAGGATCTGGCACAGAACAACGAAGAAGTGATGACCGTCACCGGCGTCGCTCCGGATAAAACGCCGGGCTCGAAAACCACCATCACTGCGGCAGATATGCAAAAACGTGGCGGTAATGATTTCGGTTCTATCATGCGTTATGAGCCGCTGATCACTGCGACCGGTTCCAGTGGCGGCTCCGGCAACGGCAAAAGCGGCTTCGACCGCAGCGGTTACACCGGCTATAACATTCGTGGTCTGGAAAGCAACCGCGTCAGCATCGACGTCGACGGCATTCCGCAGCCAAACGCCACCGGCCGCAGCTATGCAAGCCGTGCGGGTCTGGGCACATCCGGTATCGGCCGCGATTATATCGACCCGTACATGTACGGTCAGGTGGATATCGAATCCGGTGCCACCTCAGCCAGCCGCGCGAACACGTCTATCGGCGGTGCCGTTTCCTTCCTGCCGAAAACCGCAGACGACTATCTGCGTCCGGGCAAAGAAACCTATTTCGGCTACCAGTCTGATTATGATTCTTCAAACCGTTCATGGCACAACGGCATCACTGCCGCCGCCGGTGACGAAACCCTGCGTGGCGTCGTGGCCTTCAGCCGTCGTGACGGGCAGGAAACCAGCAATAACAGCGGTACGCACGATGCTTACCCGGCGAACTGGCACTCGAACGCCATCATGACGTCCGGTATCTGGCAGCCAAACGACGAACATAAATTTACCGGCACGCTCGATTACTACGAGAAAATTAACCACACCCATTACGATGCGTGGAACAGCGCAGGCAGCTCAATTCTGGGTACCGCACAGCAGCAAAGTAACACCCGCCGCTGGGGCGCAAGCTTGAAAGACGAATGGACGCCGTTCAACGATTACGTGGATGCCCTCGTCTCGAAAGTCTATTACCAGTACACCCAGGCGCACGACAATACTTACATGCCGAACGCCAGCAAGCAGATGATGAACGTCTATTCCAACTATGACGTGAACACCTACGGTGCGGAAACCAGCTGGCTGAAAACGCTGGGTCGCCACGAGCTGAGCGCCGGGATTAACGGTCGCATCTCTAATACCGAACGTCCGTTCCGCGAAAGCCCGGATCAAAGCGTTTACACCACCATCATGCAGCCTGAAGCCAACAGCCGTTCTTACGTTCTCGGCGGCTTCCTGCAAGACACCATGAAGTTTGACCTCGACGGCCATAACTTCTCCATTGTGCCTGCGGTACGTGTGGCGTATCAGAATACGAAAGCGACAGACCTGTCCGATTTGTCTAACAGCACCGTGTCTGAAAGCCAGGTGTCGACGCTGTACGGTAAAGCCAACACCGATACGCAGGTTCTGCCATCACTGGCATTCACGTATGACATCACGCCTAAGCTGATGACTTACCTGCAATACCGTCGTGGCGCACAGTTCCCGGATGCCAGCCAGCTTTACGGTTCCTGGAACCTCGGTTCTTCTTATGCCGGTTCTCAGCAATATGCGCTGATCGGTAACACCAACCTGAAAACCGAAACCAGCAACAACTTCGAATGGGGCATGAAAGGCGAAGCCACTGAAGGCGTGACCTTCAAGACTTCCGTGTTCTACAACACGTACAAAAACTTCATCGCCAACACCCGTTATACCCGTGCGGGCAGCCCCGGCATGTTCACCAACGTCCCTTCCAATATTTATACGATTTATCAGGCCGAAAACCGCGATGAAGCGTTTATCTACGGTGGCGATATAAGTACCAAAATTAACTACGGCACATGGTTCAGCAGCGTAGACGGTCTGAGCACCTCCTTCGCACTGGGTTACGCCAAAGGTGAATCGAAATCCAGCTACGAGGGCGACAAATACGTTGATATCGACAGCGTGCCGCCAATGAAATTTGTGGCCGGTGTGGCATGGGATGATCCGTCAGGCATCTACGGAACGGCGCTGACCGCAACCTTCGTGAAAGGTAAAAAAGCCGAAGCGACCAACCGTCAGAGCTACACCAACGCCGGTACGGCGATCACGGATTCCACCACGGAATACATGAACGTGCCAGGCTACGGTTTGCTTGATGCAACGGCCTACTGGAAAGTAGCGAAAAACGTAAAACTCAGCGGTGGCGTGTATAACATCACCGACCGTAAATACTGGGATTACCTGAGCAGCCGTACCCTGACTGAAACCACCAATCAGGATGCCTACAACAAAGCGCTGGCCGTGATGCCAGGCCGCAGCTTCCAGCTGGGCGTGAATGTCGATTTCTAAGCGATAATTCATCACCTGAAAGACCTGAGCGTCATGTGAAAACATGGCGCTTTTTTTTGCATTCTTCTTTTGTGATCCCGGCGTAATCGCTATTTCCGCCGATGTTTAATAACGCGAATAATTCCTGATTTACGAATACTAAAATCAAAATAAATCCACATACAGACACAATCATCCCTATTACACTGCATCCCTGTTTTGCTTCTGCCATAAATAACCATAAGGAAAAGAAGATGAAATACCGTCAGTTGGGTCGCAGTGGATTGACCGTTTCCGCCCCCGGCATGGATAAGGTGACCTATATTGAAGACAACCTGAAATCCATCGACCTGATACTGAGTCCTCAGGATTTGTCAGAAATGGAGGCAACGCTGTCCGGCATTCACATCCAGGGTGGACGTCTGGATGATGCCTTGTTGTCTTTATCCGAATAACCCGACAGCTCGCGGCTATCCGCTGAAAAGGTCTTTGAGGATCTGATTCAGCAGATCAAACACCAGACGAACCCTCGCTGGTAACAGTGGCTGATGCGGTCGGAAAATATAAAGCTGCCACGGCTGATAGTTTAATTCCGGCAGGACATTAACCAGTTCTCCCCGCCGCACAAAGGGTCGCACTGAAATATCCGCCAGCTGGCTAAATGTTCTGCCAGCCAGCGCTGCCGATAGTTCACTGCCAATGTCGGCGGCAATAAATGAGGGCTGTGCAGGAAAAAAACTGCTGCCGTCGGCAAATTGCCAGGGCCATACCCGCCCGGAATTGCTGTTGTTCAGGGCACTGAGCGGGTAATTAAATTGCAGATCACGCAAAGATTCCGGCATTCCTGTTCGGGCGATAAGTTCGGGTGATGCCACAATATTGACACCCACCGGGCGAATGCTTTTTACAATAAAACGGTTGTCCGGCACCGTACCAATCCGGATACCGATATCAACCTGTTCATCGATAATATTCAGATGCATATCAGTCGGAAGCCACTCAATGTTGAGATGCGGATAATCCAGCAGCTGCCGCAATAAGCGACGTAAAATTTCCTGATTCTCAAACAGGGGCGGAAGCGTAATGCGCACACTGCCTGACATGTCCTGCAACTTCTGGCTTTTGTGTTCGGAAAAAAGATTTTCACTTTCCGCCAGCAACATCCCGGCCTTTGGCCAAAACTGCTGCCCGAAAGGCGTCAGTTTCATCTGACGTGTGTTACGCAAAAACAGCATTTCGCCTAACTGCTTTTCGAGCTCAGCAATGCCACGGGTGACCAGTTGCGGAGCAATGCCTAACCGGACGGCAGTTTCCCTGAACTTCAGGGTTTCGGCGGCAGTACAAAATATTCTCAGCGCATCAAGTTTATCCAGCATCAGGGTTCTCATCAGGGCGAACAGGAACATGATTATACAATAAATGGGAATTCTGAATGCACAGACAATTCATATACCAGACATAGTCAAAACAAGATAATAGTTGCCATTGAAATGGCTAAGAGGCAGCAAATGAAAGAGATCATGGTTGTGACAGGAAGTGGTTCTATCGCACAGGCAATTGCGCGCAGGGTGAGCGTCGGCAAGCATATATTACTGGCTGACATTAAACCTGAAATTGCCGAAGCGGCCGCGGCTGTCTTATCACGGGCAGGATTCGACGTCAGTACCGCGTATGTTGATACCCGTTCACGCCAGTCCATTCAGGATCTAGTCAAACAAGCCTGCACGCTGGGCGAGGTAAAAGGCGTGATTCATACCGCCGGGTTATCTCCTTCACAGGCGAAAGCACAGGACATCATCCATGTCGATTTATACGGCACAGCGGTTCTGTTCGAAGAGTTTGGGAAAGTGATTGCGAAAGGGGGTTCAGCCGTCGTCATCGGTTCACAATCCAGCCATCGTCTTGATGTGGATGCGATTTCTCAAAAAGATGCCGACCTTCTTGCTACGCTGCCGCCGGAGGCTTTACTGGCGTTACCTTTCATTAAAACCATTGATGACAGCCTGTACGCCTACCAGATTTCAAAACGCGGCAATGCATTACGCGTGATGTCCGAAGCCGTCAGATGGGGAAAACGCGGTGCCCGGCTCAACTGCATCAGCGCCGGTATTGTCTTCACTCCGCTGGCTTATGATGAGCTAAACAGTGCAGAACGCGGTGCGTTTTACCAAAATATGCTGGCCAAATCACCGGCTGGCCGCGGGGGCACGCCGGATGAGATCGGCGCACTGGCCGAATTCCTGTTCGGTCCGAATGGAACCTACATTAGCGGGAGCGATATTCTGATCGACGGCGGCGTTACCGCGTCCTATAAATACGGCGATTTAAAAGCCTGATATAACATTAAATAATCTGCGGCATTGATAAACCGTGGATTATTACCACAGCGCGCACGGCTTTCTGAAATAACTTGTTTCCACGCACGTTCACGTCTGGCATCAGTGAGTAAACTCATATTTTTGCCACCCGACATGTGAGATTACATGGAATTAATCAGAAAACCGCTCGCGCTGGCGCTTGCCCTGCTGCTGTCACCCGTCTGCGTAAACGTCACCACCCTGCTGAACTACACCGATCATGAACCGCTGGGCGGCACGCGTACCCGTTTCATCAATTTCCGGCCGACGCGTAACCGCCTGCCGGAACGCCTTCAGATTCCGCTCACGGGTTGGATCACCGGATTTCCGGCACGGTCGGTGAGCACTTCAACTTTCACGCCGTAAGTCTTTTCAATCAGATTTTCCGTGACAACGTCACGCGGATGACCGGCTGCCTGAATTTTTCCGTGTGCCACCACCAGTAAATTATCGGCGTACTGACACGCCAGATTGAGATCGTGCAACACAATGACCGTCACCCAATCCCGCGCGCGCGTTTCGCGGCGCACCAGATCCAGCAACGAAATCTGGTGTTTCAGATCTAACGCGCTGACCGGTTCATCCAGCAACATGGCTTTGGGCTCACGCATCATGACCTGCGCGAACAGCACCATTTGCCGCTGACCGCCGCTTAACGAAGCGATATCACGCCCCGCCAGATGCGCAATTCCCGCCTGTTCCAGCCGTTCCATGGCGGCGGCCAGGGTTTCATCATCGATGTGCAGCGAAAGCTTACCGAGCCGCCCGAGGACCACCACTTCCAGCACCGTCAGCGCGATATCGGCGGCGGTATCCTGCGGAAGATAGGCAAAGGTGTCCCGCCAGCCATGCAGGAATTTCCCGCGCGCTTTCCCCGGCAATAAAGTCTGCCCGGCAAACCTGACCTGCCCCTGAGCCAGCGCCAGTTCGCCAAACATCGCGTTCAGTAACGTGGTTTTACCGGTCCCGTTCGGGCCGATGATCACGTGAATTTTTCCGGCCTCAAGCTGCGTGCTGACCCCGGCAATAATGCTGCGCCCCTGCCGGTCGACGCCGACATTTTCCAGCTGGATCATAAGCTCCTCCTGCGTGGTGCAAAAATCAGCCAGAGCAGGAACGGCACGCCCACAATCGCGGTCACAATCCCGACCGGGAACAACGCGCCGGGCACGATGGACTTCGATAACACCGACGCCGCCGACAGCATCAGCGCGCCCGCCAGAACGGACATCGGCATTGCGAAACGCTGATCCTCTCCCACCACCATGCGGGCAATGTGCGGCGCAACCAGCCCGATAAACCCGATGACGCCGACAAAACTGGTCGCCGTCGCGGTCATCACCGCCACGATAATCAGGATTTTCATCCGCAACCTCCGCACGTTAACGCCGAGGCTCAGCGCGCGCATTTCACCCATACGCAGCGCCGCCAGTTTCCACGAATCTGCCATCAGCATCAGGCAACAGATCAGCGTGGTCGCCAGCGTCGGCCAGGTGGCTTTGGTCAGACTGCCGAACAGCCAGAATAAAATTTGCTGAGAAAGTTCAGGCGAGGACAAAAACTGGATCAGCGAAAGCAGCGACTGGAACAGAAACAGCAGCGCAATCCCGCCCAGAATAATGGTTTCCGTTCTGACCGTTCGCATCGAGGCCAGCATGAACAGAAACAGCGCCGCAATCATCGAAAAGAGAAACGCGCCGATCGGCACAGAAATCATGGGATTCAGCCCGAATCCGCCAAATGCCAGACTCAGCGCTGCGCCAAATCCGGCCGCCGCTGCCATCCCTAAGGTGTACGGGCTGGCCATCGGGTTGTTGAGCAGCGTTTGCATCTGTGCGCCGCCTGCGCCCAGCGCGGCACCGACGACCAGCGCCATCAGCGCCATCGGCAAACGGAATTCACGCACGATGGCATCGGTCATGGCGGCGCGTTCGCCGATCCCGGTCAGCGAGCAGATCACCTCGGACGGCGACAGCATTGACGGGCCGGTGGCGATATCAAAGACCAGGCTGACAGCGGTGATCAGCAGAAACAGAAACACGTAGCGCCAGCGCTTACGTTCGCGCGCGCGATGCGCGGTAATCGCCTCGCGGCGGCCAGCAGAAGTCGTCATAAAAATTCCCTGTCAGAAAACGAAAGAAGCGCTGCTCATGGCAGCGCTTCAGATGGAAGTCAGTGGTGTAATCAGTCTTTCAGGCCAACCACGAACGTGCCTTCCGGCGTCACTGGCAGGTATTTTTTGTAGAAGTTCAGATAGTTCGCCAGCGGATCCAGGTCTTTAAACTGTTCCGGATACAGCTGTTTTGCCATGTACTGCACCATCGCAAAATCTGAAATCGTGCGCGACGCCCCCTGATACACGCCGAATAACTGCCCTTTCTGAATCGCCGGTAATTCGATCCAGCCACGACGGTTTTCAAAGCCTTTCAGCTTCGCGCGCGCTTCGGTTTTGCTGATGCCGACACCCATCGGTAAAGCCGCCGGGTTTTTGTTGTTTTCACGCCCGGAGATAAAAATAGCGTCCGGCTTTGAGGCCAGTACCTGCTCAGGGTTAATCGGGCCCCACCACTCGACAAACGGCGCAGCAATGTTGTCACCCCCGGCGGCGGTCGCCATCGCGCCCCACATGTTCTTGCCGTAGGTGAAGGAGTATTCCTCCGGCCCTTTGTTACCGAATTCTACGTACACTTTCGGTTTAGGTTTGCCGGACGCGGCAATGCGGTCAGCCACATTTTTCAGCGACGACGCATACAATTCCGCCATTTCTTTCGCGCGCGCTTCCTGCCCGGTCAGTGTGCCTAACACACGGGTAGACGCGACGTGGCGCTCCACGGTCTGGGCATTGTAATCAATCACCACCACCGGAATGCCTTGTTTTTCAATACGCTGCACATCCCCGCCCAGCGACTTAAACTGCCAGTCGGCGAGCACCACCAGATCCGGATTCAGGCTCAGCACTTTCTCGACGGAGAAGCTTTGTGCCTCGACTTCCCCGACGTCCGGGATATTTTTCAGCGACGGACGGTGCGCAACGTGCAAATTCCAGTTAGCCGGCACCCAGCCTTCCCATGCCTCGCGTGAGATGCCCACAACATGGTCATAAGCTTTTTCGCCGCCGACCGACATGTAATCTTCAAAGTAAAAACCCACCACCACACGTTTCGCCGGCAGATCGACTTTCACTTCGCGACCAATCACGTCGGTCAGGGTTTTGATTTCAGCAACAGCTGAGGTGCTGGCAGCCAGCGTGGCAAAAGATAACGCGCAGGCGAGCAGGCGCAGTTTACAAGAATGAGTCGTCATGAATTTCAGTTTCCCCGAGCAAGTAGAACAATTTAAATGAAAATGATTATCAATTATGTTTGACGCTTTTATTTACACAATTAAACATTTTCTTTCAAGTGTTTTAACACCTCCCTGCAAAACAACGACTCATAACTGAACCCACCTGTACATTTTCTTGACATAGGAATTTTATTACCCCATAAATGTACCGTACTGTACGGTTTGATGAAAAAGCAAACTGACATCCCGCTGCATTTTTCAAAAGAAGGTAAGACGTATGTCTGCGTTAACAAACGGCTATTCGCTGGCAGCTTTGATTTCTTTAGGTTTATTAACGGGGTGCGCGAGTACCCAGCCTGTGCCCTACACCGGGGTCACCTCTTCTTCCCAGATGAAACCTGATACGCAGGATGAATCCGGGCATATCGCGTTCAGCTACAACACGCCGGTTGACTGGAATAAATATTCCCGCGCCATTGTGGATCCGGTGGTGATTTATCAGGGATCGGATGCCCAGTTCGATGACGTTTCTCCTGAACAAAAACAACAACTGGCGGCGCACATGCAGCAGGTCTTCGGCAAAAGCGTGGCGGAACGGTTCCCGCTGACCAACGCCATCACGCCGGGCACCTTGCGCATTCGTCTGACGTTGACCGGCGCGGAAACCAGCACGCCGTTTGTCGGAACGTTCACCCGTTTTGACCTGATGGGCGGGCCGTACAACATCGTGCAGTCCATCCGCGGCAAACAAGGATCGTTTACCGGCTCGGTGAGTTATGCGGTGGAAATCTACGATGCACCGACCAATCAGCTGCTCAAATCCTATATCTCCCGCCAGTACCCGAACTCACTGAATATCGGGGCGACTTTTGGCGCACTGAGTGCGGCAGAAACCGGGCTGGAGAAAGGCGCGGATCAGTTGCAGGAACAGCTGAAATAACCGGCTGAATCAGAAAGGGCTCGTGATGAAAATCTATCCGCAGCAAATCATCTGCAAACACTGCGACAGCCTGTATACCCGACAATCCGTGCGGCCCGGTGAGGCCGCGCACTGCCCGCGCTGCCGGGCGGTGTTGTATCGAGGAAGCTGGCTGAGTCTGGAACAATGGTTTGCGCTCACGCTCACGGCGGCGCTGTTTTTTATCATCGCCAATGTTTTTCCGGTGCTGCAAATCGGCTTCCACGGTCAGTCGCAGGCGGCTACGTTATGGCAAACCGCCATGGCGCTGGCGCACAGTTATGCGTCGCCGCTGGCCATTCCCGTCGCGCTGCTGATTATCGTCTGCCCGTGCCTGCAAATCCTGCTGCTCGGCTGGGTGTTATTTCATGCGTGCAGAAAAAAAACCGCCCCCGGCTTTGCCTCCGCCATGCGTTTGCTCGCCGGACTGGCACCGTGGAGCATGGCGGAAGTCGCGCTGCTGAGTATTCTGATTGCCGCCATCAAACTCTCCGGACTGGTTGAAATCACCACCGGCCCCGGCACCTGGGCGTTACTCGGGTTATGTCTGTTGTTACCGGTGATCAATCATCAGGATTTCCAGCCACTGTGGACACTCAAAACCCTCCGGGGCCCGCGCGAATGATGCCCGTTCAGGCTTTGCCGCAGGGGCTCGTCCGCTGCCACGTTTGCGGGCTGGTCTGCGAACAGGTTTCCGGCGTTCACCGCCTGCCGTGCCCGCGCTGTGATGCGGCGCTGCACCCGCGCCAGCCGGACAGCCGCAGCCAGTCCTGGGCTTTTCTGCTGACCGCCCTGCTGCTGTATTTACCCGCCAATTTGCTGCCGGTGATGTACAGCTCATATGCCGGTCACGGCAGCGAAAATACCCTTCTGGGCGGCATCGCGGAGTTTTGGGCGTCAGGTTCATACGGCGTCGCCACCGTGATTTTCATCGCCAGCATGGTCGTGCCTTGCACTAAATTCCTGATCCTCGGCGGGCTGCTGCTTGTCGCCGGAAAAGGCGACGCGAAAAGCCGTGTTCGCCGCGCACGCCTGTACCGCCTGACGGAATATATCGGTTACTGGTCGATGCTCGACGTCATGGTCGTGGCACTGGTCGCCGCACTGGTGCAGTTCCCCGGTTTCAGCAGTGCCGAACCGCGCATCGGCATTGTCTTTTTTGGCGCAGTGGTGATGTTTACCCTGCTGGCCGCGATGAAGTTCGACCCGCGTTTGATTTGGGAAAATAACCAGAATGACTGAGCACGTTTCTCCACCCCCTGAGATCACCCCGCGCCGCTGGCGTCCGTCGCTGGTCTGGCTGGTACCCGCCACCGCCGCCGTGATCGGGCTGTTTCTGTTCTTCCAGCTGTGGGCATCCGCCGGGCCGGAGATTTCGATTACCTTCCAGACCGCCAGCGGCTTGCAGGCTGGCAAAACCGAAGTGAAATACAAAGACGTCACCATCGGCCTGGTGAAATCCATCATCCTCAGCCCGGACAGCCAGCGCGTACTCGTGACAGTGTCACTGATGAAAAATGCCGAAAGTCTGGCGAAAGCCGATACCCGATTTTGGGTCGTGCGCCCGCGCGTCGGCATGGGTGGCATTTCGGGTATTGATACCCTGCTTTCCGGCGCGTACATCAGCCTCGATACCGGCAAATCGGACAAAACCGGCTCTGTTTTTCAGGGGCTGGAATCGCCACCGGCGGTCATCAACGGTATGCCCGGCAGGCAATTTGAAGTGGTGGCGGACGATCTCGGTTCGCTGGATATCGGTTCTGCCGTGTATTACCGCCGCGTGCCCGTGGGCCGGGTGTCATCTTACGCACTGCGCCCGGACGGCAAAGGCGTCAGCCTGAACGTGTTTATCGACGCGCCCTATGACCGTTTCGTCACGCCCGCCACCCGCTTCTGGAATGCCAGCGGGCTGGATTTATCCCTCGATTCCGAAGGATTACAGCTGAAAACGCAGACCATGGCGTCGGTCATTGCCGGCGGCATTGCCTTTGCCAACCCGCCGGACGCCAAAGCCGCCACCCCGTCACCGGATCTCAGCGTTTTTACGCTGGCCGACGATCAGGCATCCGCGATGGCACCGCAGGACGGCACGCCGCAAATTCTTCAATTGCGTTTCCAGCAATCCTTACGCGGGATGAAAACCGGCGCGCCGGTGGAATTCTCCAGCGTGAAACTTGGCAAAGTGACGGCAATCGATCTGGATTACGAGCCTGCCGGTTCACGTTTTATCTCGGTGGTGACGATCGAGGTTTACCCGAACCGCTTAGGTCAGGTGCTGGAAAAACTGCCCAAACCGGAAAAAGACGCCCAGAAACAGGCCGCCGCTTTTCTGCGTGACATGGTGCAACACGGCCTTCGCGCGCAGGCACGCACCGGGAATTTACTGACCGGTCAGCTGTATATTTCGCTCGATTTCATCCCGAATGCCGTGCCGGTTGCTTACGATATCAGCGCCAGACCGCTGCGCATTCCAACGCTGAATGGCGGATTTGATCACCTTCAGGAACAGCTGGCGACGCTCATCGGCAAGGTGTCGAAAATGCCCATTGAGTCGATTGGCAATAATCTCAACGCCACGCTGGGCAATCTCAACCAGACGCTGATTCAGGTGAACAGACAGGTTCTGCCACAAACCACGCAGACACTGAGTACGATGAATCAGACCCTGACCACCGCCCAAACCTTGCTGGCGGAGGATTCGCCGCTGCTGCAAACGCTGGCTGAATTCCAGCGCACGTTGTATTCCCTGCGTACCCTGACCGGCCTGCTGATCCGTCAGCCGCAGGCACCGTTAACCGGCAGATCGGATGATCAAAAGGAACAGCCATGAAACTTGCCCGAACCGTCAGCGCGGCATTTGCCCTGCTGGTTTTAACCGGCTGCGCGTCTTCCGCACCGCACTATTACACGCTGACTACCGCTGCCGCCGATGCCGTACCTGCGGATGTCAGTCCCGCGCCTTTTGTACTGCGCCTGAAGCCGGTCAGCCTTGCGGAACGGCTCAATCAGCCGCAGCTGATGGTGCATCAGCGCAACGGCGAACTGCTGATGTCGGATAACGCACTCTGGGCTGCGCCGCTGCCCGAGGAGATCCGTGCGGCGCTGACCGCCCGGCTTGAACATTCTCTGAATACCACGGACATCGGTGCGCTGACGCCACCGGCAGACAAGCCGGTTATTGGCATTCGCGTGGCCGTTGATCAGTTCGACGTCTGGCAAGGTGAGAAAGCGACGATAGCCGCCACCTGGCAGCTGGATTTCGGCAATGAAAGCGGGCAACTCACCTGTCAGACGCAGCATCAGCGTGCAATACCGGGCAATACTCAGGCGCGCGTGATTATTCAGCAAAAACTGGTGCAGGACGTGGCAGACGACATCGCCGTTTCGGTTCTCCGGCACCGTTGCGGCTGACTTTTTCGCAATGCTTACAGTGTAAAAACGGCCTGCGTCACATTATTTTTCAAAATGTTTTAATTCAATAAGTTAGAGGTATTGAAAAGCGTTAAGTTTTGTCAGTGCGGCTAAAAGCGCACTGATAGCGTGACTTTAAAACCTTTATAAAACAGTGGATTAACGCAATTTTTACACTTAGTTTTTACTCAAGAACTATCTTGACCCATAAACATCACAAGATATATCTTGAGGCCATTCCGGTTCATGGCAGAAGGCAAAACCGATGACCCACTCAGGGCCCACCGCCCGCCGCAAAAGCAAGCTGTTTACGCGTCAGGAACTGACGTTATTTGTGCTGCATCTTATCCAGATCAACCCGGCACACGGTTATGAAATCATTAAAACTATCGAAGGCTATTCGATGGGCGCGTATATCCCCAGTCCCGGCGTGATTTACCCGATTCTGACGCTGATCGTTGAAGAGGGTTTCGCTACCGCCACCGACATTGAAGGCGGTAAAAAACAGTTCACGATGACCTCTGCCGGTTCTGAATTCCTGCTGCTCAAAAGAAAAGAAATTCGCGTTATTGAAGAAAAAATGAAAACGCGGGTCATTGAAAATAATCCCCCACCTGCGCCGGAACTGATTTATGCCATAGAGAATTTAAAAATCACGGTACGGGCTAAATCGTATAACGGAGAAATGACACCGGAGAAATACGCCAAAATTATTGAATACGTCAACGAAGCGACACGAAAGATTAACGAACTGTAAGACGCCTGTTTTCCAAAACCTGACATTTAGCATTTCGTTTAAATAAACCTGACGTAATCCTCACTGTTTTATTTCGATAGAACGGCCAGGGATTCTTTTTGCCTTTTTTTTATTTCGTTATTATTTACGGACACCAAAATGCCATCAAGACTTTTGCCATTACTCATTATTCTGGGGCTGAGCGGATGTGATAATTCGCAAACGGCTCAGCAATCTCCTCCGCCCGTTGACGTCGGCGTCGTTACGCTAAAAACGCAATCGTTTAATCTGGTCAGCGAATTAACCGGGCGCACCACCGCGACATTAACCGCCGATGTGCGCCCGCAGGTCGGCGGGCTGATTCAGAAACGTTTATTCACCGAAGGCGAAACGGTCAAAGCCGGTCAGGCGTTATACCAGATTGACCCGTCCTCTTATAAAGCCACCTATGATCAGGCCGCCGCTGCGCTGAAAAGTGCCAAAGCCCTGGTGATTTCCGATTGCCAGAAAGCCAAACGCTACGCGGTGCTGGTGAAGGAACAGGGCGTGTCGCAGCAGGACGCCGAAGACGCGCAGTCAGCCTGTGCGGAAGATCGAGCCAGCGTGGATGAAAAAGCGGCAGCGCTGGAAACGGCAAAGATTAATCTCGACTGGACGCGCGTCACCTCGCCGATTGCGGGGCGGATTGGCATTTCATCCGTCACGCCGGGCGCGCTGGTCTCTGCCGCGCAGGACACCGCGCTGGCTACCGTGCGTAATCTCGATTCCATGTTCGTGGATCTCACCCGCTCCAGCGCGGATTTACTGGCCCTGCGCAAACGCGCGCTGGCGACCAACAGCGACACTTTAAGCGTGACGCTGACGCTGGAAGACGGTTCGGTATATCCCGTAAAAGGCCGTCTGGAGCTGACCGAAGTGGCCGTCGATGAAGCCACCGGCTCCGTGACGTTGCGCGCCGTGTTCCCGAACCCGAAACATGTGCTGCTGCCGGGGATGTTTATCCGTGCTGACGTCGATGAAGGCGTGGTCGAAAACGCCATTCTCGCGCCGCAGCAGGGCATCACCCGCGATGCCAAAGGCGATGCCACCGCGCTGGTGGTCACCGCAGACAACAAAGTCGAACAACGTGACGTGATTACCGGCGACGCCAGCGGCACAAACTGGCTGATCCTCAAAGGATTACAGGCGGGCGACCGCGTGCTGGTGGAAGGCAGCGACAAAGTCGCAACCGGCGACACCGTCAAACCAGTGGAAGTGAATAACGACGCAGCCGCCACCCAAAGCACAGAAGGAGCCGCCTGATGTTCTCCCGCTTCTTTGTGCGTCGCCCGGTTTTTGCCTGGGTGATTTCCATTCTGATCATGATGGCCGGGGTCATGGCGATCCGCACGCTGCCGGTCGCGCAGTACCCGGACGTCGCGCCGCCCTCCGTTAAAATCAAAGCGACCTATTCAGGCGCATCCGCTGAAACGCTGGAAAACAGCGTCACGCAGGTCATCGAGCAGCAACTGACCGGCCTGGATAATCTGCTCTATTTCAGCTCCAGCAGCAGTTCCGACGGCTCTGTGGATATCACGGTGACGTTCAAACAGGGCACCAATCCGGATACCGCACAGGTTCAGGTACAGAACAAAGTGCAGCAGGCCGAATCGCGCCTGCCGACGGAAGTCCAAACCGCAGGCGTGACCGTCACTAAATCACAGTCCAACTTCCTGCTGATCATGGCGGTGTATGACAAAACCGACAAAGCCACCAGTTCGGATATCGCCGACTGGCTGGTGAGTAACATGCAGGATCCGCTGGCGCGTATCAGCGGCGTCGGCAGTTTGCAGGTGTTCGGCGCGGAATACGCCATGCGCATCTGGATGGACCCGACCAAACTGGCGGCTTACGACCTGATGCCGTCTGACGTTCAGACCGCGATTGAAGCGCAAAACGTACAGATTTCTGCCGGTAAAATCGGCGGTTTGCCGTCTTCCAGTACTCAGCAACTGACCGCCACCGTGCGTGCGCAGTCACGCCTGCAAACGCCGGAACAGTTCCGCAATATCATCGTAAAAGGCAATACCGGCGGCGCGATTGTTCGTATCAGTGACATCGCGCGTGTCGAAATGGGCAGTGAAGATTACACCGCAACGTCCCAGCTGAACGGTCATCCGGCCGCGGGGATGGCGGTCATGCTGTCGCCGGGTGCCAATGCGCTCGACACCGCCACGCTGGTGAAAAATACCATCAGCGAATACCAGCGCAGTATGCCGAAGGGCTATGACATCGCGTATCCGAAAGACAGCACCGAATTCATTAAAGTGTCGGTGCAGGACGTGATCAAAACGCTGGTCGAAGCCATCGCACTGGTGATCGTGGTGATGTATCTGTTTATGCAGAACCTGCGCGCCACGCTTATTCCTGCGCTGGCGGTACCGGTAGTGTTGCTCGGGACGTTCGGCGTGCTGGCGTTGTTCGGCTATTCGATCAACACCCTGACGCTGTTTGCGATGGTGCTGGCGATCGGTTTGCTGGTGGATGACGCGATTGTGGTGGTGGAAAACGTCGAGCGAATCATGCGCGATGAAGGGCTTTCTGCCCGCGATGCCACCGAGAAATCGATGGGTGAAATCTCCGGCGCGCTGGTGGCGATTGCCCTGGTGCTCTCCGCCGTCTTCCTGCCGATGGCCTTTTTCGGCGGTTCCACGGGCGTGATTTACCGCCAGTTCTCGGTCACGATTATCTCGGCGATGGCGCTTTCTGTTGTGGTCGCGCTGACCCTGACACCCGCGCTGTGCGGCGCTTTCCTGCGCCATAAACCGCAATCAACCACCGGCTTCTTTGGCGGCTTCAACCGTCTGTATTCGCGCACGGAGCACCGCTATGAAAATGGCGTTACGCACGTGCAGCGACGCCCGGTCGCGATGGTGCTGATTTACGGCGCGATGGCGGCGCTGATGGGCTTGCTGATGTGGCAACTGCCGACCAGCTTCCTGCCGTCCGAAGATCAGGGCGAGATTATGGTGCAGTACACCCTGCCCGCGGGCGCAACGGCAAACCGCACCGAAGCGGTGAATTCCCGCGTCACGCAGTGGTTTATGGATAAAGAAAAAGACAATACCAACGTCATTTTCACCATCACCGGCTTTAACTTCAGCGGCAGCGGCCAGAACGCCGGGATGGCCTTCGTCTCTCTCAAAAACTGGGACGACCGCCCCGGCACGGCCAATACCGCGCAATCCATCGCCGGACGCGCCATGAAAGATCTCGCGGTGATCCGCGATGCCAAAGTCATTGCCATGACACCGCCGTCGGTGGACGGTCTGGGGCAAAGTAACGGCTTCACCTTCGAGCTGATGTCCACCGGCGGCACCAGCCGCGACGAACTGCTTAAACTGCGGACAGAACTGCTGGCACTGGCGGCGAAAAGCCCCGAGCTGCAATCCGTCCGCGCCAACGATTTACCGCAGATGCCGCAGCTTCAGGTGGATATCGACAACAACAAAGCCGTGGCGCTCGGGTTAACGCTGAGTGACGTCACCGATACGCTGAGCAGCGCGTGGGGCGGAACCTATGTCAATGATTTTATTGACCGTGGCCGCGTAAAAGAAGTGTACATCCAAAGCGACAGTCAGTTCCGTTCCAAACCCGCTGACCTGAATAAATGGTTTGTCCGCAGCAGCGACGGCACCAGCATGACGCCGTTCTCCGCGTTTGCCACCACGCACTGGACCTACGGCCCGGAAAGTCTGGCGCGCTACAACGGCTCAACGTCTTATGAGATTCAGGGTGAAAACACCGACGGCTACAGCTCCGGCGCGGCCATGGCAAAAATGGAAGCGCTGGCGGACAAACTCCCGGCCGGTTCCACCTGGGCCTGGAGCGGTTTGTCGTTGCAGGAAAAGCTCGCCAGCGGGCAGGCGCTGAGTCTTTACGGCATCTCGATTCTGGTGGTGTTTCTGTGCCTCGCCGCGCTGTACGAAAGCTGGTCTGTCCCCTTCTCCGTCATTCTGGTGATCCCGCTCGGTCTGCTGGGGGCCTCCCTTGCCGCCGAACTGCGCGGGCTGAATAACGACGTGTATTTCCAGGTCGCGTTGCTGACCACCATCGGGCTTTCGTCGAAAAACGCCATCCTGATCGTTGAATTCGCCGAGGCGGCGCTCAAACAGGGCAGCACCTTAACGGCGGCGGCGCTCTCTGCGGCGCGGACCCGTCTGCGCCCGATTCTGATGACTTCACTGGCCTTTATCGCCGGGGTCATGCCGCTGGCGGTTGCAACCGGCGCGGGGGCTAACAGCCGTATCGCCATCGGGACCGGCATTATTGGCGGCACCGTGACCGCCACAATACTGGCTATTTTCTTTGTTCCGCTGTTCTTCGTTCTGGTGAAAAAAGTCTTCACCGGCCACAAAGACGCGCAGGAGTCAGCATGATTTTTCGTCTGAGTATTATTTCGTTGTCGTTCCTGCTGGCCGGTTGTCTTTCACTGGATCCGCACTACCAGCGCCCTGCCGCGCCGGTGCCTGCCGTCTGGCCTGCGCAGGGAACGCCGCCTGCGGCCACGACCGTGCTGGCCGACTGGCAACACATCATGACCGATTCGCGCCTCAATGCCGTGGTGGCGAAAGCGCTGACCAGTAACCGGGATTTGCAGGAAGCGATTGCCGATATCGAAGCGGCGAAAGCGCTCTACGGGGAGCAGCGCGCGAGCCTGTTCCCGACGGTGGATGCGGAACTGACGCAAACCCGCAGCCGCACGCAGGACGCAGGGGTTTCAAGCTCTGCGACAGCAGACGGCGCGGTGAGCAGTTTTGAGATTGATTTATTTGGCCGCAACCGCAGCCTGAGCACGGCGGCGAAAGAAACCTGGCTGGCCAGTGAATCCACCGCACAGAACACCCGCCTGACGCTGATTGCCGAAACCAGCACTGCCTGGATCACGCTGGCGGCGGATAACAGCAACCTGAAACTGGCGCAGGACACCCAAAAAAGCGCGGCCGATTCACTGCGTATCACGCAGTTGCGCCAGAAAGAAGGCGTGGCGTCCGGGCCGGATGTCAGCGAATCCATGGCGGTGTATCAGTCTGCCCGCGCCAGCGTCGCCAGCTATCAGACGCTGGTCGCGCAGGACATCAACGCCCTGAACCTGCTGGTGGGAGAAACCGTGCCGCAAAATCTGCTGCCGGGCACGCTGGAAGATCTCTCACCAAAAGCCATCGCGCTGGTGCCCGCCGGTGTTTCGTCCTCCGTATTACTGCGTCGCCCGGACGTCCAGGAAGCCGAACATAACCTCAAAAGCGCCAACGCGGATATCGGCGCAGCAAGGGCAAACTTCTTCCCGACGTTGTCACTCACCGCCAGCGCAGGGGTCGGCAGCAGTTCGCTGTCGAACCTGTTCAGCCACGGTGCCAACGTCTGGTCATTCGCCCCCAGCCTGACGCTGCCGCTGTTCACGGGTGGCAGCAATACCGCACAACTGCGTTACGCTGAAGCCGAGAAAAAAGGCCTGATCGCTGCGTATGAAAAATCCATTCAGAGCGCGTTCAAGGACGTTGCTAACGCCCTCGCCCGCCGTGCAACCCTCAGCGAACAACTGGATGCCCAGCAGCAATATGTCGCCGCGTCGCAACGCAGTTATGACCTGGCGCGCCGCAGCTATGAAACCGGCGCAGGCGATTACCTCACCGTGCTCACCGACCAGCGCTCGCTGTGGTCAGCACAGGTGGATCTGATTGCCTTACAGCAAACCGATTTCGAAAACCGTATTACGCTGTGGCAGTCGCTGGGTGGTGGGGTGAAATAACGCGAAGAGTTCTGAGAGATATATTGAATACCGCAGAAATGCGGTATTTTTTTGGCTATAAAACAGGGACGTTGAGGATAAAAAATAGAATGGGAATCAGATGATAAATATAGAATAAAAAAAAGGGACCGTACAGGGCCGGCCCCAAAAAGGAAGAACTCCAACAGTATTATAATGGCATGATGTTTTACCATAAATGGTTGCTCAATAAACATCATGCACGTATTATAATTGATCGCCTATCTGTTTCCATCCTCATTACGTCTGTATAAAGTAATAACTTCGTAAGCCGGTAATAGTATCACCAGGTTTTCCCGATATTAAACTGGAACTGTTCCGCGCTGTCGCCTTCATATTTCACCAGCGGTTGCGCATACGAGAATACCAGCGGACCTAACGGCGATTGCCATTGCAGTGAAATACCGCTGGAAACACGAATATGCGTCGGGTCACTGTAATCGGGAATACCCGCCGCTTCCGTCGCCGCCGTATTTTGCCATTTCGTATCCCACACCGTACCGGAATCCACGAAGAACGACGTTCGCACGGAACTGGCGTATTTTTCACTGATAAACGGCGTCGGTACGTACAGCTCTGCGCTGGCAATCGCCATCGCATTCCCGCCGACGGCATCGGTCGATTTTGTCACCGGACAGGTGGAATACGAGGTATCAACGCTGGCACATTTGTAATATGCCGCTTTCGGGCCGATGGTGTTGGACGAGAATCCGCGCACCGAGGTGGAGCCGCCCGCGTAGAAGTTATCGTAGAACGGTACGTCGTTGCCGCCCAGTCCGGCGGCGTAACCGGCTTTGGCGCGGCCCATCAGCACCCAGTCGGATTTGTCGCTCAGCGGGATGTAATGGTTGGCATCAAACGTGATTTTGTAATAACTGTCGTCCGAGCCCGGCGTGGTGACTTTTGCACTTAAACTGGCGCGCGTGCCCGACGACGGGAAGAAGCCACGGTTGAGATCGTTGTACGCCCAGCCGACGCTGGCGAAGAAGTCGTTGGTGCGTAACTCCGCCGTGCTGTTGCCGGAAGTCACGATCCCCGGTTGTACGCCGCTGGAATTGAGATAGCGCCACACCGCCACCTGCGGTTCCATGTCGCTCAGCGTGCTGTGAACGTAATCCAGCCCCAGGTTCAGCGTATTGTCTTCGCTGACCGGCAGACCGAGATTCACGCCAGTGCCGTAGCTTTGCAGGTTATAGGCGGCCAGATCGTTGTCTGAGGCGTCGTAGTGATTGTAGAAGACTTTGCCGCCCAGACTGACGCCATCGACCGTGTAATACGGGTTGGTCGCCGAGACTTCGACATACGTCTGGTAGGAATTGCGCGTGCCGCTAAAACTGACCGTGTTGCCGCTGCCGAGCCAGTTATCCTGCGTCACACCCAGCTGATAGCTGATGCCGCTGTCCGTGCCGTAACCCACGCCGACATTGAATGTCCCGGTGTTCCGCTCTTTGACTTTGTACACCACGTCAACCTGATCGGTGGAACCCGGCACCGGCTGCGTATCGACGTCTACCGTCTCGAAATAGCCGGTGCGGTTCAGGCGGTCTTTGCCTTTTTGCACCAGATCGTTGCCCAGCCACGCGCCTTCCATCTGCCGCATCTCACGGCGCAGCACTTGATCTTTCGACGTGTCATTGCCTTCAAAACGGATCCGGCGCACCGAATAACGGTTTCCGGCATCCACGTTAATATGCAGTTTGACGGTTTTATCGGCGTCATTAATCTCGCTTTGCGTGGTGACGTGCGGATAAGCATACCCGTAACGTCCCAGCATATTTTTAATATCCCCTTCGATTTTGGTGACTTTCGCGCCGTTATATAATTCACCTGCCGGAATAGCGGTCAGCGCTTCAACTTCGGCTGAATGTCCGGCCATCGAACCGGTCAGCGTCACACCGGACACTTTATATTGTGCGCCTTCGGTAATATTGACCGTAATATAAATCCCTTTCTTATCGGGCGTTAAACTGACCTGCGTGGAGTCCACGTTAAAACGCGCGTAACCCCGGTCAAGATAAAAGCTGCGCAGCGTTTCGAGGTCGCCGGACAGCTTTTGTTTTTCGTATTTTTTATCGCCGATGACGTTCCACCACGGGACTTCATCACGCAGCTGGAAATGTGCGATCAGATCGTCATTGGTGAAGGCTTTATTGCCCACGATATTGATTTGCTGGATCTTTGCCGACACCCCTTCGGTGAAGACCAGTTTCACATCCACGCGGTTACGCGGCAGCGGCGTCACCACCGCTTTCACGCTGGCGCTGTATTTACCGACGCTATAATAGAAATCCTCCAGGCCGCGTTCAATCGACGAAATACTGGTGCGATCCAGCGCATCGCCGACACGAACCCCGGAGGCCTCGAGGTTTTGTTTCAGCATGTCGTCTTTGATGGCTTTGTTGCCGGAGAAAGTAATGCTGGCGATCGTCGGCCTTTCTTTGACCTGCACAATCAGCGTGTTGCCCTCTTCCAGCACTTTCACATCGTCAAAATTCCCGGTCGCAAACAGCGACCGAATCGTCTGGCTGATATCGTCATCCGATACCGTATCTCCCACACGCACGGGGATGCTCAGCAACGCAGCGCCGACGGTCACGCGCTGCAAACCTTCGACGTGAATGTCTTTAACGACAAAGCCGTCCGCGGCAACAGCCGCCGTGCTGCTCAACAGCAGCGACGCTAAGAGTAATTTTTTCATTGTCATGTGATCCGTGCACGCCGTTTTTCAACTCACCCAATTTCCTGAAAACAAAAAAAATTTAGCTTTCAGAAGAAATAACCTCGCTAACAGACTGCAGGAAATATCCGAGGTTCATCGGGGACGTTTTGATTTTCGGAAAACATGGGATTCTGTTACGCATTACTTACGTTATTTTCGCGAGGCGTACAGGCGGGGTTTTAATATTGATAATAAAAATCCTACATAATCGCATCAGCAGGAAATCCAAAAAAATTCATAAAACCTTTTGCATCAAATTGACACATTTTGTTATGTTATCACATATCAAATACACCACCGCGATGAACAGGTAGAAGGGAATGACTGCTGACAGGGCAAAAAATGTCGAACCGGTCCTTGAAGTTAAGGGGCTGATGCTGGAAATCGCCGGTGAACAGCGTGTCGCAGATTTGTGTTTTTCAGTGAACGCGGGCGAACGCGTTTGCCTGCTCGGCGCTTCCGGCTCGGGCAAATCGCTGACCGCGAAAATGATCACCGGTACGCCGCCCGCGGGCGCAAAGCTCAGCGGCAGTATTCGCGTAAACGGCATTGAAGTCTGCGGTAAACATCCCGTGGCGCGTTGCGCGCAAAGCCGCGTGGCGACGGTGTTTCAGGATTCTTCCACCGCACTCAATCCCCTGATGACGCTCGGCAAACAGCTGAATCTCGCCCTGCCCGCGGCAAGCGCAGATGAACTCGCCGCAATGCTCGAACGGGTCGGGCTGGATGAAATCCCAAACTTTGCGGCACGGTATCCGGCTGAACTTTCCGGCGGCCAGCGGCAGCGTTTGTGTATCGCGCTGGCAATGCAGTCGTCTTCGGCGTTGCTGGTGGCCGATGAGCCAACCACCGCGCTCGACGTGCTCACGCAGCAACGGGTTTTACAGGTGATGCGTGATGCTTGCGAAAACGCAGAAAATCCACGCGCGCTGTTGTTTATCACGCACGACATCGCCGTTGCCGCGCAACTTTGCGGACGGGCGCTGGTGATGGAAAACGGGCGTCTGGTGGAATCCGCCTCGATGGCGCAGTTACTGAATAATCCGCAACACGCTTACACCAAAAGGCTGGTCGCGGCGGCAAAACACAGCACGGCTTTGCACCGCAATGCCTCAGCCCTTTGCGCGGTGGCCGTCTGATGAATCCTTCACTGCAACTCGTCACTGAGCCGTTTCTGCACCTTCACAACGTCAGCCTGAATCTGGCCGTTCCGGGCTTTTTCTGGCAGAAAAAACGCGGATCCGCGCCGCTGTTTTCGCATTTATCCTTACGCATTGGCCGCCACGAGCGTGTCGGGCTGGTGGGCGCTTCCGGCTGCGGGAAATCCTCACTCCTGAGAATTTTGCTTGCGATGGATGCACCCGACGACGGCGAAGTTTTTTGCAACGGAAAACCTGTCCGCCCCGGTTCTGCCCGTTCGCTGCGTGAATACCGCCAGCAGGTGCAATACATTCCGCAGGATCCGGCCGGTTCGCTGCCGCCCAATCAGAATGTCGGGCAGATTATCGCTGAACCGCTGAAGCGTCTGGGTTTTCAGGGTGGGATAAAAGCGCGCGTGACGCAGGTGATGGCGCAGGTTGGCCTGCCGGAAGCACTGATGCATCGCGCGGCGGGTGCGCTGTCCGGCGGTCAGGCACAGCGTGTCGCGATTGCCCGTGCGCTGGCGATCCGCCCCGAATTTCTGATTGCCGATGAACCGGTCAGCGGGCTGGATTTACCGCTGCGTGAGCAAATCAAACAACTTTTACAACAGATCACGCAACAAAATGGCATGGGGCTGCTGATGGTCACCCACGATATTTCGATGGTGGCCGGGCTGTGCGAACGCCTGCTGGTGATGCACGAGGGCGAAATTATCGAAGACAGCCCGACGCAGGACGCGCTGCTTGCCCCGCGCCATCCGCATACCCGCCAGTTGCTGGCGGCTTTTCCTCATTTACCTTTGATCGTTAACGGATAACCCGATGTTCACCCGCTCTCAAACCCGCACGTCTGCACCCTGGCCTCCGCTGCTGCTGGGCAGCAATCTGGTCTTTAACATCGGCTTTTACGCCGTGGTGCCGTTTCTCGCCCTGTTTCTGCGCGACGACATGCTGCTTTCCGGCTGGGCGATCGGCCTGGTGCTCGGCCTGCGCACCTTCTCGCAGCAGGGAATGTTTTTGCTCGGCGGCGCATTATCAGACCGTTTCGGCGCGCGGATCGTTATCCTGTGCGGCTGCGTGGTGCGCATCGCCGGATACCTGCTGCTCGGGCTTTCCGACACGCTGACGCCGGTAATACTCGGTGCCTGTCTGACCGGCATCGGCGGCGCGCTGTTTTCGCCATCGATTGAAGCCCTGCTGGCACAGGCCGGAACACACAGCGAGAAAGCCGGAAAACGCAGCCGCGCCGAATGGTTTGCGCTGTCAGCGGTTTGTGCGGAACTCGGCGCAGTGCTCGGGCCGCTGCTCGGCTCGCTGCTTTCCGGCTACGGTTTCCAGCCGGTAGCGCTGGCCGGTTCCGGCTTATTTATGGCCGCGCTGGTGGTGCTGTTTTTCACCCTGCCTGCCGCGCCGAAACGCGCTGCCGAACTGAAAATGGTGCCGTGGTGGGAGACCTTCCGCCAGCCGCGTTTCGTGGCGTTTATCGTGGCCTACAGCGCGTATCTGTTCAGCTACAACCAGCTGTATCTGGCACTGCCGGTGGAACTGCGTCGCGCCGGCGGCGGCGAGCAAGATCTCGGGCCGCTGTTTGTGCTGGCATCAGTTCTGGTGATCGTACTGCAAATGCCGCTGGCGCGGTTTTCCCGCCGCATGGGTGCGCGGATCATTTTGCCCGCCGGTTTTCTGCTGCTTTCTTCCGCCTTTGCCGCCGTGGCGATGTTTGCCTGGACGGTGCCGCCGGAAGGCTGGATGCGCCTGCTGCCGTCGGTTTTGTTGATCACGTTACTGACCGTCGGGCAGATGCTGATTGTGCCGGTGGGCATGGATTTGATTCCGCGTTTCGCCGGGCAGCACAATCTCGGCGCGCATTACGGGGCGCTTTCTTCGATGGGCGGGATCGCGGTGCTGGCGGGAAATTTCCTGCTCGGCGGGTTGCTTGATGACGCACTGGTGCCGTCGCCCGGCGCGGTAATTCCCTGGCTGGCGCTGGCCGCCGTTCCGTTTTTAAGCGCGCTGGCAATGTGGCGAATCTGCCGCCAGCTGCCTCCTCCTGCAATCTGACAAGGAACTTCTGATGTCTGCGTTACGCATAAGCCCGCTGGCCGGGCTGCTTTCTGCTGCACTTTTACTGACCGGTTGCTTCAATGAAGCCGATAAAACCACCGAAAACAGCACTGATTCCCATCTGCGGCTGGCGATGTTGCAACCGCCGCGATCCGGCCTGACGCCGCTCAGCGACGATGCGTTCAAGCTCTCGCGCTGGAGCACGGCGGAAACGCTGGTGGTTCTGGATAAGCTTGGCGAAGCCCAACCGGCGCTGGCGACAAAATGGCAGCAAACCGGCGAGAACAGCTGGCGTCTCGAGCTGCGCCCGGAGGTGAAATTCCACGACGGCACGGCGCTTGATGCGGCAACGGTCGTAAATTCCCTGACGGTGGCTGCCCGTGCAGCCCCGAAACCGCGCATCCTCGACGGCGTTCAGCTCACCGCCGTAGCCGACGGCGAACACGCGGTGATTGTCACCACGGCGCAGCCCGATCCTCTGCTGCCGCAGCGTCTTTCCAGCCCGCAGCTGGCCATTCTGTCGCAGAAAGCCTACAGCGCCAGCGGCGTGGTTGACCCGCGCCATACCGGTTCCGGCCCGTTTGAACTGGTGCAGGTGGACGGCACCAGCAGTGCCAGGCTCGAGCGATTTGACGGCTACTGGGGCGAAAAAGCCAAAGCCAGCGGCATCGACGTCAGTTTTGTGCCGGACGGCACGGCGCGTGGCGCGGCATTACGCACCGGTACGGCAGATATCGTCGAAGCCATTCCGGTTTCTCAGGCACCGTTGCTCGATCAACGCTTAATCCACGAAGTGCCGATGCCGCGCACGAATACGCTGTATCTCAATACGCGGCTCGGCGTGATGCAGGGTCCGGCGCTGCGGGCGGCGGTGCGCGAAGCGATTAACCGTCAGCAACTGGTGGATAACGTGTATGAAAAACGCGCCGATGTGGCACAAGGTCTGCTCGGGCCCGCGTTGCCGTGGGCAGCGAAGTTACGCCAGCCGGTCGCTCATCCGGTTGCGGCGCGTAAACCGGCCAGTGAAACGATCACGCTGGCGACCTTCAGCGACCGCGCCGAACTGCCGGAAGTGGCGGTGTATCTGGCGCAACAGCTGACCGCCGCCGGATTTACCGTCAAACAGGTGGTGCGCGAGTATTCGCAAATTGAAACCGATGCGCTGGCGGGTAAATTCGACGCCTTTATTTTATCCCGCGCGACAGTGCTGGATTCCGGCGATCCGGTGGCGTATCTCTACAGCGATTTCTCCTGCAAAGGGTCGTTCAACATCGCACAACTTTGCCGCCCGGAAATTGATGAAGCGCTGCAACGCGCCTCCGCCATTCCCGCCGGAGAAGCGCGCCGTAAGGCTATTATGCTGGCGGAAAACCAGATCCTCGCCACCGACGCCGCCATTCCGATGCTGCATGAACGCGTGATCCAGGGCGAAGCGGCGAACGTCCGTGATGCGCTGCGTGACCCGCGTGAGCGCACGCTGATCAACGCCGCCACACAGCGCAATGCTCAGGCCGACTGATGAGCGAATCGATATATTGCCGGACCTGCGCGGGCGTCAGCCGGTTGCGCCCGTGCCCGCCGAATACCTGGGTACCCTTGATTTCACGCGTGCTGACGCTGGCCGCCATTGTGGTGCTGATCGGCCTGCTGCCGTGGCTTTCCGGCACGGATCCGGCGCTGTCATTGCTGCGTGCGCGTTCCGGTGAGCAGGAAGCAACAGCAGAAACGCTGAACGCCATCCGGCTGTCGCTCGGGTTAGATCAGGGGCCGTGGCACGCGCTGGCGCACTGGCTCGGCGGTTTGCTGCACGGCGATGCGGACGTTTCGTGGGTTTCAGGATTGCCGGTGTTGCCGGGGATGCTGCGGGCGACCGGCGTTTCGCTGACGTTAATGGCGTCGTCGGCGCTGGTGGCGCTGGTGCTCGCGCTGTTGTTATGTACGGGCACGTTAATGCGCGGATTACGCGGCCATACGCCGCGCCCGGCGGGCTTTTTCGCCGCCCTGCTGACCGCACTGCCGGAGTTTTTGCTGGCGTCACTTTTGCTGATCACCGGCGCGGTCTGGCTGCAATTCTTCCCGCCTTACGGCTGGCTCGGCTGGCAGTACGCGGTTTTGCCGGCGCTGGCGCTGGGATTGCCTGCGGGCGGTTATCTGGGCAGGCTTTACTCGGATGAGCTGGCCGGAACCTTTGGCGAAAGCTGGCTGACCACCTGGAGCGTGCTGGGTATTTCGCGCCGCCACACCGCGCTGGCGGTGATCGCCCGTTCGCTGCCGGGCGTCATGCCATTAACCGGTCTGGTGCTGGTTTCACTGACCGGCGGCGCCATCGCGGTGGAAAAGGTTTTTGCCATTCCCGGACTCGGGCGCGCCACGCTGGGTGCAGCCGCCGCCGGGGATTTACCGGCCTTGCAGACGGGCGTGCTGATCCTGCTGATTCTGGCGTCGTTTATGGGAATGCTGGCGGGCGGCGGACGCCGTTTATTGCTGGGGCGGGCGCTGCAACTCGGCGCGGTGCCGGTTCCGGCGCAGACGGCTCAGCCGGAAAAACAGCAGGCGTGGATCCCGTTGCTGTGTCTGGGGATCCTGCTGATGATGGTGCTCGCCGGTTTGCCGCGTGACCCGCTGACATCGGAATATCTGCGCTTACAACCGCCGTCGCTGGCGCTGCCTTTCGGCGCTGATGCGATGGGACGCGACCTGCTCGCCCGCGTGGCGCACGGCACGTTCAACACCTGTTTGCAGGCGCTGGCGGTGTCGCTGATGTGTCTCGCCGCCGGTCTGCTTATCGGTGCATTCCCCCGCGCGATGACCGGCCCGATTGAAGTCACCAACGCGCTGCCGCCGGTGATTGCCGGATTAGTGGTCGCCGCCGTCAATGGCCCGACCGCCACCGGCGCGGCAATTGCCGTCACCGCCGTGAGCTGGGCTCCGCTCGCGGCGCATACCGCTGCGCTGGTCAGTGAAATTCAGGCACGCCCGTACATGAAAATGCTGCCGGTGATCGGCGTGGGGTCTATCCGCCGCACGGTTTTTTACGTCATCCCCGCGCTGTGTGGCCCGTTGCTGCGCCACGCGATGTTGCGCTTACCGGGGATCGCGCTGGCGCTGGCGTCGCTGGGATTCCTCGGGCTCGGCGCACCGCCGCCGGTGCCGGAATGGGGGCGCGTGCTGGCCGAAGGTATGCCGTATATCGAGCGCGCCTGGTGGAGCGTTTTCGCCCCTGCCGCCGCGCTGGCCGTGCTTTCCGTCATGGCCGTCACGCTCAGCGGTTTGCGGTGGAAAAAGCGCGCAACCGCACACTGAACGTTATCTGAATCATTCGTTTCGCGCTAAGCTGTCGGACTGAATTTTTACCGGATGAATGGAAATGGAAGCGCGTAAACCGCTGGACGGAATGGCTACCAGCGTGATGGTAGGATTGTGTGTGATCTGGGGCGTGCAGCAGGTGGCGATCAAAAGCGCGGCGGCCGATATTACGCCGTTGTTGCAGATCGCGCTGCGTTCGGGGATCGCCGGGCTGGCGGTGCTGATTCTGTTGCTGGTGCGCCAGCGGAAAATCCCGTTCAGCCGTGAAACCCTGCGCCCCGGTTTGCTGGTTGGCCTGCTTTTTTCCATCGAATTTATGTTTGTCGCAGAAGGATTACGCTTCACCACGGCGGCGCACATGGCGGTATTTCTTTATACCGCGCCGATTTTTGCCGCGCTGGGGCTGCATTTTCTGGTGCCGGAAGAACGGCTGAGCGCGCTGCAATGGTCGGGTGTCGGCATCACGTTTACCGGCGTGATTGTGGCGTTTTTGTTTGGCGGACACTCTGCTGCTGTGCCACAGGCCAGCAATATGCTGCTCGGGGATTTTTTCGGTCTGCTGGCCGGCATGTTCTGGGGTATGACCACTATCGTCGTGCGCCGCAGTAAATTATCATCTGGCAGCGCAACCATGACACTGTTCTATCAGCTGGCAGGCGCGTTCGTGCTGCTCGGCGGGCTGGCATTACTGACCGGGCAAACCCATTTCCGCCTCAGCCCGGTTTCCATCAGCAGTATGCTGTTCCAGACCGTCATCGTGACTTTCGTCAGCTACCTCGCGTGGTTCAGCCTGATGCGCCGTTATCAGGCGTCGCGTCTGGGCATTTTGTCCTTCATGACGCCGGTTTTCGGCATCATCGCGGGCGTGGTATTCCTGCACGAACCGCTGAAAATGAATTTCATCCTCGGTGCGTTATTGATTATGTCGGGGATTGTGACCGTCAGCGCCGAAGGGATCTTGCGCGGATGGATTGCGAAACGGCGGGGTTAAGATTTCAACTCATGGGTGCATCAGCGATGATGCACCCGCTTTCAGAGCGGAAAATCGCATAAATCAATGAACATGACGGGATGCTTTTTTTGCCGGTTTGCATCGGTTTCAAGTAACTGCATCTCACGCGAATGGTAAAAATCAATCGCCCCTTGTTTAGCATCTGTCACAAGAAAACGACATCCGACACGGGGCATAATTTCTTCTTTTGCCACAAACAAGGCATGTTCAAATAATAGCTTTCCGATCTTCTTACCTCTTTCCCTGCAATCAACCGCAAAACGGGCGATTTTTACAGCAGGTAATGAAGCATATTTTTCCGCGCTTTCGCATCCTTCAAGCTTATAACCTTCAATTGCGACCTCGCTGCACGTCAATGTGATGTAGCCCAGCACGGTATATTCATAATCTGAAATCACGAGATTTTTGTCTTTTCTCTCGTCATCATCGACCACAACATACGTTTGAGCGATGAAGCCTTGCCGGAATTTAACGGCTTCTTTTTGAAGGAATGTCTTGAGGGGAAGGTATTCTGCACTGCCGGATTTGAAAGACTTACTCTTGTGAAACTGATTGATAGGGAGAATTAAATAGTCGGGCTGTGTTGCGTCATCCATGTTGTAACAGCCTATTGATAGTTAGATTTTTACACCCAGTTTTGCCATTTTCTCTTTCATCTGACGGGCACGATCAACAGATTCATTGACCCTGGATTTAGACTCTGCGTTAACGGAACGCATCTGCTTTATCATCTGCTCAGCATCTTTGCCGTCGAGGACGGTACGACCGAACTTACTGCTTGTAATAGCCATATGTCCTCCTGAATAAAATCGTTTTCTGCGGGATTAAGAACGGGTGATGTTTCATACCTGAGAATGTCGTCCAGAGAGTCAACTTTGGGCTGGAAAAGGGCTTCCAGCTCGCCGAGGCGTCCAAGCACCATCGCCACTCTCACGACATTCTCAAAGCCCACATTTTTCCCCGATTCAAGATTGGATACCGTGTTAACCCCGATGCCCGCCCGCGCTGCAACTTCGGCCTGCGTCATTTGCCGCGACAATCGCTCCTTACGCAGCCGGTCGCAAAGCAACTTAACCACCTCGTCGGGCTTACTAAGACTTAAATCCATCATATTGTGAGTAAACCTATAATATTGAACTTAATACCCAATATTATAGAGTTAAATTGAAAAACAGTCAGAAATTTCAAGCTTATTTAATGCGGGAAGAAGTGAACAGGTGTAACCACTGCATCACGGCAGATGCAGCGGTATTTGGTGATTTTTATATTGAAATTACAACATCACTTTCGCCGCCATTTCGCGGCTGTAATCGCGGCTGGCGTCAACCAGAACGCGGGTGTAGTCGTCCTGAATGTCGCCGCGCAGAAGTGCGTCGGTTTCCAGCGTTTCAAGGATTTTGCCGTATTTCATCACCGCCACGCGCTGGCAGAGATGCGCGATAACGCCCAGATCGTGCGTGACCATCAGGTAGGTCAGCCCTTCCTCTTTTTGAAGATCGAACAGCAAATTGAGGATTTCAGCCTGCACGGAAACATCCAGCGCCGAGGTCGGTTCGTCGAGCAGTAACACGCGCGGTTTGAGGATCAGCGCGCGGGCAATCGCCACGCGCTGGCGCTGGCCGCCGGAAAGCTGGTGCGGATAGCGGCTGCGGAAGGCGCGGTTCAGACCGACTTTTTCCAGGATGGCGTTGACGCGCGCATCGCGCTGATCGATGCGGTGAATTTGCAGCGGTTCTTCGAGAATATCGCCGATGGTATGACGCGGATGTAGCGAACCGTACGGATCCTGAAACACCATCTGCACCAGACGGCAACGGTCGCGGCCAATCCGGTGCTCCAGCTGCTGCCCGTCGATTTCCAGCTCACCTTTCCAGTGGGTAAACAGTCCCGCCAGACATTTCAGGACGGTAGTTTTTCCCGAACCGGATTCGCCGACCAGCCCGAAAATTTCCCCTTCGCGCACGGCAATATTCACCTCCGTCAGCACCTGCGTGGTTTTCGCGCCTTCGCCAAATGTGAGGTTCAGGTTGCGGACGTCGATCATGTTTTTTTGGGACATTTCAGTTTCCTTAATCGGTCAGCCAGCTGGCCTGACGCTGCATGACCGGCAGCGGATAACGGCGGTTATCCATGTCCGGCAGCGCATTCAGCAGGCCGCGCGTGTACGGATGCTGCGCGTTATCCAGATCGGTGGCGGCGATGGATTCCACAATGCGTCCGGCGTACATCACCAGCACGCGGTCGCAGAAACTGCGCACCAGATTGATGTCGTGACTGATAAAAATCAGCCCCAGACCGCGCGTTTTCACCAGATCGTCGAGCAGCGCCAGCACCTGTAAGCGCACCGAAACGTCGAGCGCGGAGGTCGGTTCGTCGGCAATCACCATTTCCGGATCGGTGATCAGCATCATCGCAATCATGATGCGCTGCCCCTGCCCGCCGGAAATCTCGTGCGGATACAGGCCGTACACGCGTTCCGGGTCGCGGATACGCACCACGTCGAGCATGTTCAGGACTTTGCTTTTGGCCTCTTTATACGAGCATTTGTGGTGAGAGCGCCACGCTTCGGCAATCTGGTCGCCGACGCACAGCACCGGATTCAGCGAGTATTTCGGATCCTGCATAATCATGGAGATACGTTTCCCGCGCACCTGCCGCATTTGTTTCGCGCTGGCGTTCAGTAAATCCACATCGGCGAACTGCATTTTGCTGGCGGTAATCTGCGCTTTTGACGGATGAAGGTGCAGCAACGCACGTCCGACGGTGGATTTACCGGAGCCGGATTCGCCGACGATCGCCAGCTTTTCGCGTCCGAGCTGGAACGAAACGCCGCGCACCGCGTGCGTCACCTGACGGCCATTCACAAAACTGACGTTAAGGTCGCGCACGTCGAGTAACGCCGGAGCGTCAGTCATTTCGGGGGTCAAGGATGTCACGAAGGCCATCTCCTAAGAAGTTGAACGCCAGGCTGTTGATCAGGATCGCCAGACCCGGGATCGTCGCCACCCACCAGCACTCCATCATGTAAGTACGACCACTGGAAATCATCGCGCCCCACTCCGGATCAGGCGGCTGTGCGCCCAGTCCGAGGAAGCCAAGCCCGGCGGCGGTCAGGATAATCCCGGCCATATTCATGGTGATGCGGATGATCACCGACGGCAGGCACAGCGGGACAATGTGACGCCACAACACCCGCACCGGAGACGCGCCTTGTAAACGCACCGCCGAGATAAAATCGGCCTGCCGCAGCGAAAGCGTTTCGGCACGCGCCAGACGCGCAATCGGCGGCCAGGCGGTGAGCGTAATCGCGATCACCACGTGTTCCAGCCCCGGTCCGAGCGCGGCAACAAACGCCAGCGCCAGCACCAGACTCGGAAAGGAGATGAAAATATCGGTGACGCGCATCAGCACCATGTCGGTTTTGCCGCCGAAATATCCGGCGGTCACGCCGAGTAATAACCCCAGCGGCCCGACGGTGACAGACACCAGCAGCACGATGTAGAGCGTGATGCGCGAACCGTAAACCAGACGGCTGAAAATATCGCGGCCAAACTCGTCGGTGCCGAACCAGTGCACCGACGACGGCGGGCTGAGCGCGTTGTTCAAGTCCTGCACCAGCGGATGGAACGGCGCAATCCACGGGGCGAACAGCGCCACAATCATCAGCACCAGAACAATCGCGCCACCGATGGCGGTCAGCGGATTGCACGCCATCTGCCAGAGAAAATGCCCGACGCGGCCCAACGCCCGTTTCACGCGCTGGCGCTTTTCGTCGCCCGCGCTGAGCACCACAGAATCGAGGGAAATCGTCATACTTTTGTCCTCGGGTCAAAGACCTGATACAGCAGGTCAGAGAGCAGGTTCAGCACCACGAAAATCATACCGACCACCAGCACGCAGCCCATGACGGCGTTCATGTCACCGAGCATCAGGCTGCTGGTGAGATAGGAACCGAAGCCCGGCCAGGAGAAGACGGTTTCGATCAGCACCGCGCCTTCCAGCAGAGAGCCGTAGGCCAGCGCGACCACAGTCAGCAGCTGAACCAGAATGTTGCGGAACGCGTGGTTCCACAGCACATCCCATTCGCTCAGCCCTTTGACGCGGGCGGTGATGATGAATTCCTGCGAGAGCTGCGCCAGCATAAAGCTGCGGGTCATGCGGCTGATGTAGGCCAGCGAGTGAAAACCGAGCAGCGACGCAGGCAGGATCAGGTGGTTCAGCGCGTTGCGGAAGACTTCCCCATTTCCGGCGATCAGCGCGTCAACCAGCATAAATCCGCTGTGCCGCGTGACCTGCCCGTCGAGGCTGAAATCCAGGCGTCCTGCGCCGCCGACCCAACCGAGCCAGGCGTAAAACACCAGCAATCCCATCATACCGACCCAAAATATCGGCGTGGAATACCCGGCCAGGCTGATGATGCGCACCCCATAATCGGCAATGCTGTTGCGTTTTGCCGCCGCCAGAACACCGAGCGGAATACCGACGCCCGCGCCGAGAAGGATCGCCAGCGTCGCCAGCTCCATGGTGGCCGGGAACACGCGCAGAATGTCCTGCGTCACCGGTTTACCGGTCAGCAGCGCATTGCCTAAATCCCCGTGAGCCAGGCCGGAAAGGTAGATGCCGAACTGCGTCCACAGCGGTTTATCAAAGCCAAGCTGATGATAAACCTGCTGATATGTGCTGTGGTCGGCGTCCGGCCCGACAATCGCCAGCACAGGATCCACCGGCATCACGCGGCCAATGAAAAACGTCAGCAGCAGCAGGCCGAACAACGTGACCGCCACCTGAACCAGCCGTTTGCCGATGCGTCCGGCGGGAATGCCGGAATGCCAGGTCCGGGTTTGTGGGGTCCGGGTTTGTGTGGTGTGAGCTTGTGTGGTCATAACCCTTTACCTCCCGCCGGTTTTGCATCAGCAGCGTCAACTTTGTAGACGTCGCGCAGGAAAGTGGTCGCTGACGGATGAGGCAGATAATTTTTGACGTCCGTGCGCACCACAATGGAATCGACCATTTGCGAAACCGGCACCAGCGCGGGGATCAGCGCGTCGTAACGTTCCTGAATGGCGAAGTAATCCTGCTTTTGCTTTTCAGGGTCGCGCTCGAGCAGCGCCTGATCGATATCCGTATTCAGCTGTTTATCGTAGAAACCGGTGCGCCAGCCCTGAAAATTGGTGAGTCGCGCTTCATCGCTGTTGTCGGGGTTATAGACCAGCGAACGCAGGCTGGAATGCGGATGCGGTTCCACGCCGCTGCCGCCACGCCCGACCAGCATGGCGAATTTACGTTCACGCATCGCACCGTAAATCTGGTTGCCGGTGCCGGTAACGATTTTGGCGCGGATGCCCGCCTGCATCAGCGTGGACTGCACGGCAATCGCGATATTAAGGAACGGCTGGTCGGCCAGCACCCGCAGCGTGGTGTCAAAACCGTCCGGATATCCGGCTTCCGCCAGCAAGGCTCTGGCGCGCGGGATGTCGAGTTTGTAGCCCGGATCCGGCAATGTGGCGGGCATACCGACCTGAATCGGACGCTGATGCACAATACCGTAACCGGTCATTAGCGCTTTGCCGATGCCCTGATAATCAATCAGGTAGCGCACCGCTTCGCGCACTTTCGGGTTGGCGAAGTGCGGTTCTTTCATGCTCATCGCCACGTAATAAAGGGTGCCCTTTTTCACCTGATCCACGACCATCGCCGGATCATGGCTGAGCGCGGTCACGTCGGACACCGCCATATTATTGGCAATATCCAGATCGCCTTTTTCAATCATCAGGCGCAGGGTCTGGGACTCCTGAAAATGGCGGAACACCACGCGGGAAAGCCGCGGTTCGCCACGCCAGTACTGCGGATTGCGGCTCATGTTCAGCACATCTTTCGCCTGCCAGCTGTCGAGGCGGAACGGGCCGGAACCCGCTTCGTTAGTGGTCAGCCAGCGGTTGCCCCAGTCGCCGTTCACTTCGTGCGCCTGCACGGTTTTGCTGTCCAGCGCCACCACGCTGCCGAGCGCGGCCAGCGAATAAATCACCAGTTTCGGGTCGTTCGGTTTAGGCAGTTGGATTTCAACGGTATTGGGCGACGGCGCGCGCACCATTTCATCGACGTTCTTTTTGGTGAATCCGTAGGACTTCCACACCGATGCCTGCGCCAGATTCAGGTGAATAATGCGGCGCATCGACCACACGACATCGTCCGCCGTCACCGGATTGCCGGAGTGAAATTTCACGCCTTCGCGCAGATGAAACGTCAGCAGATTTCCGGCATCGTTGACCTCCCACGAGGTCGCCAGCGCCGGACGCATGTTAGTCAGTTGTTGCGGATCAAGCTCAATCAGCGGGTCATAAAGATTTACTACGATGCCGACAATGTCGTTGCCGGTCATCGCTGCGGGATCGAGCGTCAGCAGGTTATTCATGTTCATGCCGATGATCAGCTGGTCGGGCGGCGTTTTCGCCAGCGCCGGCCAGCAGCTCACCGACAACAGGAGCGCGAAAAACCACGCCCTGAGGGGTGTGCCAGAGTTCATGATGTACCTTCCGGGTAGAGTCAGAGGTTTATTATTTTTTCTGCCCGCAGGTCAGTCGCGGCTGACGGTATGGGTCTCTATGTATTCAAAATTGATGTCCTCTCCGAGGCCGGGACGGTCAGACAGATGCACAAAACCCTGTTCATCCATCGGGTCAACGATGCTGTTCAGGTAGGCGGCGGGTTCGTCATATTCAAGGAACGGATGCAACAAGCCGCGTTCGTACCAGCGGCAGTTGCGGATCGCACCGACCACCACCAGGCTGGCCGCGCCGTTGCCGTGAACTTCGCAATCCATGCCGAACGCTTCAGCCAGGCTGGCGACTTTCATGCACGGCGAGATACCGCCCACGCCGTTTGCACCGGCGCGCAGAATGTCGCACGCCCCCGCTTTCACCCAGTCCGCACGGCTGTGATGTTTGCCGCCCAAGCTTTCCGGGCCGATGACGTCGATTGACAGGTTTTCCGCCAGCCACGCGTAGGACGCCATGCTCTCTTCTTCCATCGGCTCTTCGAACCACGCGAAGTTGAGTTTTTCCAGTGCCTTGCCGATGGTCAGCGCCTGACTGCGGCTGTACCAGTGATAACCGTCGAGCATCAGTTCGATGTCCGGCCCCACCGCTTCACGCACGGCGGCACAGGCTTTGATGTCCATCTTCGGATCCGGCGCGAACGCCACCGGCGGCATCCAGGTGTGGAGTTTGATGGCCTGATAACCGCGTGCCACGAGTTTTTCGGCGAACTGGCCGAACTCGTCTGGCGTTGACAGGCCGCCTTTCAGCTCGTCACCGCACATGGTGCTGCCGTAGGCCGGGACTTTTTCGCGGAATCCGCCCAGCAGTTTGTGTACCGGCATATTCAGCTTGCGGCCGATCAGATCCCACAGCGCCTGCTCGACAAACGACAGCGCGCGCTCGGTCAGCTGATGCGCACTGCCGCGCTGCCAGTGAACCAGATCCTGCCACAGACGTTCGCGGTCAAACGGGTTCTGCCCAATCAGCACTTTTCTGAAAAATGCATTGACGACGTGTGGACGTACCACTTCCGGCGGCGCGAACGAATAACCGCAATCGCCTTCGTCAGTGGTGATCGTCAGCATCGCCATTTTTGCCTGACTTTCTTCACCCGGATGCGAATGACCTGCGCTGTCTGAAACGCGACGGGTCGGATAAGTAAAAACAGTGACTTCAACAGAACGTATTTTCACAGCGATACCTGCCATTACTGAGAGAGTTAACGCTCATCAGAGCGCCCCCGGACTGCGTTCTCAACCGCTTTGTGAGCACGCTCACATTGTGTTAAAACCGCAATCCAACATAAATAAAATAGCGTTTCATTATTGAAGTTAGCCAGTTTATTCACACATTGCCACGGCTAAAAGCCGAAAATATCCGTCTAAGTTTGGGCATCTGCACGGGGCGATGTGAGCATTTTCACGAAAGTGAGGCGAAGTGTGATCTGTACAGGAAATAGGCAGAATGACTGTGTGGGGATTTTCTGAACGTATTTTTTTGTGAAAAGAGGTGATGAGAAAAGTGGGCACGACGCAATCATTCCGTTAGGCTAGCGTTTTCAGAACGTGTCCGGTGGCTTCGGGAGTGGAATATGTTGCGTGTAATTGATACGGAAACCTGCGGATTGCAGGGTGGCGTGGTGGAAGTGGCGTCTGTCGATATTGAGGACGGAAGGATCGTCAATCCGATGAGCGATCTGGTGCGACCCGACCGCCCGATAAGCCATCAGGCGATGGCGATCCATAAAATCACCGAGGCCATGGTGGCCGATAAACCGTGGATTGAAGATGTCATTCCCCGCTACCACGGCAGCCCTTATTACGTCGCCCATAACGCCAGTTTTGACCAGCGTATGCTGCCTGAAATGCCCGGCCAGTGGATTTGCACCGTCAAACTGGCGCGTCGTTTGTGGCCTGGCATCAAGTACAGCAATATGGCGTTGTACAAATCCCTGAAGCTCGACGTGAAAACCCCGGCGGAACTGCATCATCACCGTGCGCTTTTTGACTGCTATATCACCGCCGCGTTACTTATACGCATCATGGATGAATCGGACTGGACACCGGAAGATATGGTCACGATCACCGGCCGACCTGCGCTGATCAGCACCATGATGTTCGGCAAATATCGCGGCAAAAAGATTGCAGAAATTGCCGAAGATGACCCGGCCTATTTGCGCTGGATGCTCAAAAACATCAAAGAATTAACGCCCGATCTGCGGATGACGCTTAAGCATTATCTGGATGCGCAATAGAGTTTGGGGTCATCGGGTTTTGTCCGCGATCAGCGCTTTCAGCTTGTGCAAAATCCATTCTATAGCCGGTTCCCTTTCGCGCCGGTTATTCCATAACAGTGACAGGTGATATTTTGATGTTTCAACAGGGACATCATCGAAATCAAAATTATAGAGTTTGCACCAGACATCCACTAATCCCTCAGGCACGGTCGTCAGCACCGGTAAGCGCGATAATATCAGCGGCTGGGAGGCGAAGTTTGGCGTGACATATTTCACTGTTCTTTTACGATCTGACAACGCGAGCTGGCTATCAATCAGGCTTTGGTTCGCGCCTCTGTACGACACCAGAAGATGGTCATATTTTATAAAATCCTCAATGCTCAGCGGTTTTTTAATTTTAATCTGATTTCTGTCCCATACGGTTTTAAAACCAAATTGCACCAGATTTTCTCTGCCCGCTTCCTGTGCCACGTCTTTTCCGACCGAAATAATCACATCCGCTATGTCATCCTTTATCATTTGTACGTCTTTATAAGAGTCTGATGCCAGGACCGTTATCGTTATTCCCGGTGCCTCAGCACTTAATATTTCCAGTAAATCTGCCATCAACCAGTTTTCGACCCAGTCACTCATCCCGATACGGAAGTTATGACTGTCCGTTGCCGGGTTGAATAAAGGAAAATCGAAAATAGTGCGATGCACATTTTGAATGTGCGGGCCTGAAAGACGCGACCAGCTTCTCTGCGCGTGACGTGGGAAGCATGCCTTCAGACGTGCGGATAAAAAGCGGATCATCAAACATCTCACGCAATCTTTTTAAAGCCGCACTCATCGCGGGCTGCCCCAGATGAAGCCGTTTTGCGGTGCGGGTGACACTGCGTTCATCGGCCATGATGACCAGCACGATCAATAAGTTAAGGTCTATTTTACCAAAATCATTTTCGTTGATATCTTTCATTATATTAATCGATTTGAATAATCAGGTGAGCGTCATCATACTTCGAGCTTAACGGGTTAACAATCAACCAGCGTAAACATTATCGGGAGTCATATGCACATCCCAGTGACCGTAGGAAATTGTGAAATTTCTAAAATTACCGAGCAGACCGCTTCATTTAAATTAACGTCGTTATTTTCGGATCACCTTTGCGATATGGCTGACGATGAAGATAAATACATTGAACTCTCTGTCCACAGCTGGGTGATTAAAACGGCCGGCGATATTATCCTTATTGACACGGCCACCGGGAATCACCGCAACAGAAATAACGTTCCGCTCTTTCATCAGCTGAATACGGACTATCTGCAAAACTTCAGACAGGCCGGGTTTTCACCCGAAGACGTCACTTATGTTTTGTTAACGCATTTGCATACGGATCATGTCGGGTGGAATACTGACGGCCAGGAAGGAGAATGGAAACCGCTGTTCCCGAATGCCCGCTACATTTGCTCTGAAATAGAATTAGTACATTGTAAAACCGATGAAAAGCGACGCGCGTTATATCAGGACAGTATTTTTCCGCTGATTGAGAACGGGAAACTGGAAACGATTAATATTCAGGCATCGCCACTTTTTGCCGGAATAGTGAAATTTATGCCCACGCCGGGGCACAGCATCGATCATGCCTCCATCATTTTAGAATCAGCCGGGGAGTACGCGCTTTTTACCGGCGATGTCATGCATAACCCGGTGCAGTTTGCGCACCCTCACTGGAATTCTGTATTTTGTGAAAATAAACCATTAGCAGAACGCTCCAGAAGAAAAGCAATCGACTGGTGTAAGGAACATGACGCGCTCTGGTTTAGTTCTCATTTTCCGGGAACCTCTTATGGCCGAATTCTGAACGGCAAACGCCCAGCACCAGCTGACGCAGCCAGCGGTGGGCCGGATCAACTTCCGAGCGCGGATGCCACATTTGTGAAATTGTGATTTCACGGGTTTTCACCGGCAGTTCAAACGCATAAAGCCCGACAGGTTCGGCAATCAGGAAAGACGCGGGGATCAGCGCCACCAGATCGGAGTTTTGGGCAATCGCCAGCGCGGCGGAAAATCCCGGCACCACGGCGGCGATTTTGCGTTTCAGCCCCGCGTCGGCCAGCGCGTCATCCACCGGGCCATGCGTGCTGTTCCGGCGGGCAACAACAACATGCCCGAACGAGACATATTCCTGCGCGGTAAGCGCCTTCTTTCGCGCCAGCGGATGACCGTTTCTCACCACGCCGATAAACCTGTCGCGGAACAATGTCTGCAAACGGATTTCCGGCCCCATATCGCCGACGACGCCAATCTCGAGATCGACCCGCCCTTCGCGCAATGCGTTAGACGTTTTTTCCGGTTTTGGCGTGAACCGCAAACACACGGAAGGCGCGGCCTGCGCGGCAGCGGCAATCAGTGCTGCGCCAAACGCCACGACAAAACCGTCGTTTGAGCGGATCAGGAACGTGCGTTCAAGCCGGGCTAAATTGAGTTCTGCCGAGGACGGTCGAAGGAGCGCGCGCGCTTCAAAACTGGCGTTCTGCGCACGTTCGCGGATTGCTTCGGCATACGGCGTCAGCACCATCTGCCGTCCGGCGCGCACCAGTAAGGGATCGCCGGTTGTCGAGCGCAGGCGGCTGAGCGTCCGGCTCATCGCGGAAGCACTTAATCCCAGACGACGCGCAGCACCCGCTACACTTCTTTCAGCGAGCAGCACATCAAGGGCAATGAGTAAGTTCAGATCAGGTTCAGTCATCCGCGCAGTGTAACGCGCCACAAAACCGGAGAGAAGGCGTTTGGTGCAGGTATTCAATGCAAATGCTGCGTCTTCCGCTATGTCCGGCGTCCCGCTATATTCCCTGCATCCCCTGTGAAAGATAACGGATTGAATGATGGAATTATTTACAGACAGACCCGGCGATGAAGGATTGCCGGGACGCGAGCGCGGTTTCGCCATGGCGGCGGTCATGACGATGGCAACGATGTCGGTTTTTGACGGTTCGATGGTGAATATCGCGTTGCCGCAAATCGCACGGGCGCTGGATATTTCGGCGGGCGCTGCGGTGTGGGTTTCCAACGCCTATTTGCTTTCGGCGTCCATGGCGCTGGCAATTTTTGCCGCGATGGCCAGCCACATCGGCTTTCGTTCTATTTTTGTCGGCGGGCTGGCTCTGTTCACCCTTTCTTCCCTGGGCTGCGCGCTGTCGTCATCCCTCGATGTCCTGGTGTTCATGCGCGTATTACAGGGAATCGGCGCAGCGGCCACGCTGAGTATTGGCCCGGCTATTTTGCGCTCGGTATTCCCGACCCGTCTGCTGGGCAGAATTCTTGGTCTGAATGCCCTGAGCATCGCCACCAGTACGGCCATCGCGCCGGTGCTTGGCGGCACCATTTTGTCGGCGCTGAGCTGGCAATGGCTGTTCGCGATTAATATTCCGCTGGGCATTATTGCGATGACCCTCGCGCTGCGCGTCATTCCGGCGAATCCCGCAGCCACGCGCCAGCCGTTTGATTTTGCGGGTGCCGTGTTGTCCGCCGCCATGCTCGGTGCGCTGATCATGGCCGCAGACGCGTTTTCACGTCCCGGCGCGGATGATTTAGCCACGGCGGTCACCTTCGGTCTGGTGGCTGTTCTGGCGGGTGTCGCGTTTGTCTGGCGTCAGCGCCACGCAACAAAACCGCTTTTGCCGCTCGGCATGTTTGCCTCCTCGCGGTTTTCACTGGCGGCGCTCACCTCGCTGGCGTCGTTTGTCAGCCAGGGCATTACCTTCGTGGCGCTGCCTTTTCTGTTCCAGAGCGTTTACGGCTACAGCGCGTTTGTCTCTGCCCTGCTTTTCACACCGTGGCCGCTGGGCATTATTCTCGCCGCGCCCCACGCCGGACGCCTTGCGGATCGCTATCCGGCCGCCATTATTTCAACAATCGGTCTGGCCGTCTTCGGAGTGGGATTATTGCTGCTCGCGCAACTGCCTGAGCATCCGCAATTCTGGGATATCGGCCTGAGAAGTTTCGTCTGCGGCCTCGGTTTCGGTTGTTTCCAAAGCCCGAATAACCGCGAAATGTTGTCGAACGCCTCGCGTGAAAACAGCGGTTACGCGTCTGGCGTGCTGGCGATAATGCGCACCTTCGGGCAATGCCTTGGCGCGGCGGTCGTCGGCGTGACCCTGTCCGTTTACGCGGCTAATAGCGTGATTCAGGAAGCCCATGCGGTAAAACTGAGCCTGTGGATTGCAGTGATGGCGACGGGACTGGCGGTTGCCATCAGCGTGAGCCGGTTGCGCGGACAGCGACATGATTTGCAGGAAGAGAAATAATGGAAATAATAGCCTTCCGGAAACTTAAGAGATAAAAACCGTGTCCCGTTCCCAGCGTTTACTTGATTTGATACAGATCCTGCGTCGTCACCGGTTTCCGGTGACGGGCGCTCAGCTGGCTGCGGATCTTAATATCAGCGTCCGGACGCTCTACCGGGATATCGGCACATTGCAGGAACAGGGGGCTGATATTCAGGGCGAACCGGGGCTGGGATATATTTTACGCCCCGGCTTTATGCTTCCTCCCCTGATGTTTTCCGAGGATGAAATCCAGGCGCTGGTGCTGGGTTCCCGCTGGGTCGCAAAACGCACTGACGGGCAACTGAGCGCGGCGGCCAAAAATGCGCTGGCGAAAATTGCCGCCGTTCTGCCGGAGGATCTGCGCCTGTCTCTGGAATCTTCGACGTTACTGGTCGGCCCTCCTGACAACGCATTAACCGGAGAAACCTTTTTGCCGCAGATTCGTCAGGCAATACGGGGCGAACGTAAGCTCGAAATCGTATACCGCAGCCTGAAAAACGAAGAGTCCCGCCGGATAATCTGGCCATTCGCACTCGGGTATTTCGACCTCGTTCATGTCCTCGTCGCCTGGTGTGAGTCCCGTCAGGGTTTCCGCCATTTCCGCACGGATTGCATTATCTCGCTGACAGACGCAGAGGCGCGTTACCCCAAACGGCGACAGAGATTGCTCAAAGAATGGCGGGATCAGGAAAAAATCGCGCCTCAATAGCCCGGATGACTACTGACAAAAACTGGCAGCAGTTGCCTCTACGATACGCAGTAAGGGACATCAAGCGTGATGTTTCATTACCTCAGAGAGGCAACTCATGATCGATTCAAGCCTGGTTATTTTGTACGTCAACAACCCGGAAGCCAGCGCCAGATTCTATGCAGACTTACTGGGAAAACAACCGGTTGAGGCATCACCTACCTTTGCGATGTTTGTTCTGCCTTCGGGCATGAAACTGGGGTTATGGTCTCGCCATACCGTCGAACCCGCCTCGACGGGGACGCCCGGTTACGGCGAAATCGTCTTTTCAGCCGGCAGTGATGAACAGGTGAATTCCCTGTATTCGCTTTGGCAGGAGAAAGGATTAGACATTGCCCAGCCGCCGGTTGCGTTGGATTTCGGCTATACGTTTGTGGCGCGGGATCCCGACGGGCATCGCCTGCGGGTTTACCGTTTATCGCAGGAATAATGGCGTAAGGCAGAGCGCTGCGACGCTCTGCAAAAAATCAGCGGTTCTGGTACCCATCCCCGCGGTTGCCGTCTGTGTTTTGCTATCACGACGCGGGACTTTTCCGAGGCCGCTGTTTCAGGTTATGTTTACGACGACACACATCGGACAATTTTGAAGGCCGTTCCCGACGCTATACCCACAGAGGATAATTTTTATGCTGGAACTGAGACCGAACTGCGAGTGTTGTAATACAGACCTGCTTCCCACGTCCGCAGACGCGAAAATTTGTTCGTTTGAATGCACATTTTGCGTCACGTGCGCCGACACCAAACTGGGCGGGATTTGCCCTAACTGCGGCGGAGAATTAGTTTCACGTCCACGCCGCCCGGAAAACAAATTAGCCAACAATCCGGCGTCGGTGACACGGGTCTTTAATCCGGCGGGTTGTGCGTCTTCGTAAAGATTATCGGGTGGAAGGCGACGTCAGTGTTTCAGCCGCTGGCGTTCCCTGATGGAAAACCAGCTGCCAGCCGGTGCCTTCCGTCAGTGTCCAGATTGAGGAACGCAGCGCGCCACGCAGATTTCCGGTATTAATGCGGACGCAGGTTTTGTACGTCAAAAGCACAGATTTCTCACTGAGAATTTGGAGCTGAAAATCACCGGACTCGATACCGGATTCTTCCGTTTCCGCAATCAGCGCCGCAATAGTCTGGTGACGGTCAACCCTCTTGCCAGAACGCGTGATTTCCCTGAAATCCGGATGCAGCACCCTTTCCAGCCACTGTTTATCATTGCGTCTGGCGGTATGAAGGCTGCATTCCAGCGCTTTTATTTCGTCTAAAATGGCGGTCATGTAGCTTCTCCTTTTAGTTTGCCATCTAATTTGAAATCCCAGCCGCGGCCGTGGAAATCCAAGACGTCTATTTTGATCATGGGCAAAAGAAATAGAAGGGCTTTATTCCACCGCAACGATCCCTTGCGTCTGCCGGATACCAAAGTGTTGTTCTAAGCCTTTCCAACCCGACACGGTGACTTTCAGCGCTCGGGATTTACTCGAGCGGCTCAGCCACTTCCAGGCGATAAAAGCCTCCAGCAGCGCGGTGCCCGGAAGGCCGGCGAGATGGTATTGCCGCTCGGTCCAGTCAAGGCACAGGCGGTTGCTTCCTGTGGGATCTGCGTTGATTTCCACGCCTTGCTGCTCAAACCAGCGATGCCCCTCAACGGTTAGCACGTAGTGCTGGCCTTCACGCATAGCAATCAGACCACGGTTTAACATGCCCTGCGTAATCATCACGCCGATTTGCCCGGCTAAATGATCGTAACAACAGCGCGCAAAACGCAGCTCCCTGGCGGAATGATTCGGTGTCGTTTGCCACTGCGAAGTGACCGGCCCGACCGAGGCCAGACTTTCCAAAAGCTGGGAAATATGTGGCCCGGCCAGACGGTAATAACGATAGCGTCCGACAGACTCCACGGTGACCAGCCCGCCATCACGCAGTTTTGCGAGATGAAAACTGGCGGTCTGCGCTGTAATTCCGGCGGCCTCTGCCAGCGCACTGGCGGAAAGCGCCTCGCCTCCTGACAGGTTAATGAGCATTATCGAACGCACCGGCTCGGCGATAAGATGGGCCACGACTGAAATGTGAAATTGGTTCATTTTGCGCGCCATTAAGAAGAAGTCAGTGTGCATCAGGGAGAATAACACTTCGATACAGCTCGAATCATTATTTAGTGTGTGCAAGGTATAGTCAATTTTTCCCCTGAATAGAAAATTGCCTCTCCCCATGAACAGCACCTCTTCGGCTCAAAAATGGTTGTTAGCTGCCACCAGTATCAGTTACGTCATCGTGATTCTTGATACCTCGATTGTGAACGTGGCGCTTGCGCCGCTGGCTGCCACTCTGCACTCAACCATTACCGGACTCCAATGGGTCGTCAGTGCCTACACCGTGACTTTCGCCAGCCTGCTTCTCAGCGGTGGGGCGTTGTGCGACAAACTGGGTGCAAAAAACGTTTATCTCACCGGCCTGCTGCTGTTTGCACTGGCTTCGGCGGGATGCGGTTTTTCATCAACGTTATTCGCTCTGGTCTTCTCGAGAATAGTGCAGGGTATCGGTGCGGCGTTGCTGGTGCCCGCCTCTCTGGCGTTGATAAACAGCGCGTTTCCGGAGTCCCATCAGCGCGCTAAAGCCATAAGTCTCTGGGCGGGATGCGGTGGAACGGCGATGGCTGCCGGCCCGTTATTTGGCGGTTTGCTGATCCAGCTCTTTGGCTGGCGAAGTATTTTCCTGGTCAATGTCCCTATCGCACTGCTCGGGGTCGTGCTGGCAGCACGCATTCCTGCGATAAAAAGCACGGCAAACAGGCGGCCGATGGATTTTGCAGGGCAACTGCTGGCCATCATCGCGCTGGGATCGTCTATTGCTGTACTGATTGAAGGTGTCCATCGGGGATGGCGTGACCCGTGGATTTGCGGCGGAGTCACGGTGGCGGTGATTGCCTGGGGGCTTTTCATTTTTACAGAACGCACAATCAACCAGCCGATGCTGCCGATGAAGCTCTTTCGCCTTGCTGATTTCTCGGCCCCGGTGGCCGTCTCGCTGATTTCAGGGTTAGTGTTTTACGGGCTGTTCTTCCTGCTCAGCCTGTATTTCGAGACCGTTCGCGGTTGGTCATCGCTGGACACCGGTCTCGCCTTTCTTCCCCTGACCGTGCTGGTCACGCTGGGCAGCTTTAGCGCCGGAATACTCAATCGCCGGTTTGGCGCATTTTGGCTAATAGCAGGATGTTGCGGTCTCTACGCCGCCGGATTCGCAGGGTTAATGATACTCAGAGAAAATGCGCCTTACTGGCGGATCGCGCTTTGCTTTCCGGCGCTCGGTCTGGCAGCTGGCATCATTACCCCGGTTGCCACGACAGTTGTCATGGGCTCGATAGCCAAAGAGCAGGCAGGAATTGCCGCCGGGGTGCTCAACGCCAGCCGGCAAACGGGCTCCGCGCTGGGCGTCGCTCTGTTTGGCGGATTGCTCAGTGCTGTAGAACCGCTCGCGGCGGGTATATATTTCGCCGTCTGCCTCGCCATCGCGCTCTCACTGCTCGCGGGCCTGTTATGGATCACGGCCCTCAGCAGAAACCCGCCACGGCTTTAGCGTTTTCCCTGTAACGGAATGAACGTGAATCAAGCCAGGGGATGACATTCACAGAACATAGAAAAACTTTGTTACCCATTGACGACAGGGCAGATAAATTTTTTTCCTATAAAAATGTTAACGTTACCCTACACACCAATAAGGAGGGATTATGATCACCGTTTTTGTTTTACTTAAAACCACGAAGGAATGGCTTCGACTCGCGCGGACCGAAAGGAACCGTATAACGGATGACGTGTTATCAACCGTGCTGCCCGATAACAAAGTCACGTTAAGAATGTTTGATGCCGAAGCATTTACCACCAAATGCACAGATGTCGCCATGTTCCAGGCTGAAGACATGGAGTCATTCTACTTTGCGATTGAACGCTTAAGGGACTCAGAGCTGATTACTAAGCCCTATTTCGAAATGGTAGAAATCATTCCCACCATCGAGGACGGATATAAAGCGTTTGAAAAGGCTTCCTGAGTAAGTCGGTGCCTCACATGCGTGACTGTCCGCTACAACTTCTCAGAATTCAGGAGGCTATTCGCAGCTTCCTGAACTCTTCCCTCCCACCGCTGAGACGTTCAATTTAACCCGGTCACCGCCCTGAATTAGCCTCTTCCGCCAGCCTTTGCAGCACAGCTTTCAGCCAGTGCGTCGCGCCTCGCTTACCACTGCGTTTATGCGTATAAATCTTCACTTGAAACGACGGTATCCCGAACGGCAATGTAAAAATCTTGATATTCATCGCCGGAAGCAACTTCTCAGCAGCAAAACGGGGGATCGCCATGAGCAGGTCACTTTCCGCAACAATAAACGGCGCGCTCAGCATGGACGGCGTTTTGATCGCTATCTGCCGCGTATACCCCATCTGCTCAAGTCGTAAATCCACAACACCTCGTTTCTCATTCCAGGGCGTAACCACCAGGTGCCGGGCGGCGAGATAATCTTCCAGCGTCAGGTGTGTGCGGCTTATGTTACTGATGACGACATACTCATCTTCGAACCAGCTGATTTCTTCCAGTTCGGGATGTCTGATTTCATCCGATGTGCTGAATCCAAGCGCCAGATCAACTTCGCCCGCCAGCAGTTCCGTCAGTGCCGGGCTGTGTGGCAAATAAATTAACTCAAAGCGCAAGCCGGGTGCTTCATGCTGTAGCTTGTGCATCAGGGCAGGGAAAATACAAAACGCGGTAAAATCCGTTATCGCAATCTGAAGACACTCCTTGCTACCGGAGGCTTCAAACTTCGGCTGCGGAGTCAGTTCCTGATTGAGGGAGTTCAGGGCTGAAGCAATAGAAGGCGCGAGCTGGGTGGCATACACGCTGGGGCACATACGGTGGCCTTCACGGTAAAATAACGGGTCATTGATCGTGATGCGCAGCCGCGAAAGTGCATGGCTCAGCGCGGATGTGCTCATCGCCAGTTCATCCGCCGCCAGACGAACAGAGCGGTGACGATAAATCGCGTCAAAAATAAGCAGAAGGTTTAAATCAAGACGCCTCAGCGCCGGATGCATAATATTCATCATTCAGTGATTTCATTGCACTTAATTCCTCAGACAATAACGCTTATGCTTGCCGCCATCAATACCGACACCCTTCAGAAATCACAGGAAAACCAATGAGTATTATGATTCGCCCCGCCCGCCCGGAAGACGCAACGGCCATTTACGCTATGATTTATGAACTGGCTGTGTATGAAAAAGCCCCGGAAGAAGTGGTCACTACGCCGGACGAAATACGGGAAACACTGTTTGGTGCAGACAGTCAAACCGAAGCGCTGATCTGCGAAAGTGAAGGAAAAATCGTCGGTTATGCCGTTTTCTTCACCAGCTATTCCACATGGCTTGGACGTAACGGTATTTATATGGAGGACTTGTACATTTCTCCTGATTATCGCGGCAAGGGTGCGGGAAGAGCACTGCTGAAGAATATCGCGCAATGCGCGGTCAGACGTCAGTGCGGACGACTGGAGTGGAGTGTGCTGGATTGGAACCAGCCCGCCATTGATTTTTACCTGAGCATTGGCGCGTTGCCGCAATCCGAATGGGTACGCTATCGCCTCGACGGGGAAGCGCTGCGTAAATTTGCCCAATAAAAGCGCCATTCAATTGACAAAATCCTGCCTGAGCAGGATTTTGCTTTTAACGGCGAACTGGCGATGCCGTCTCTGACAAACACCGCCGTGATTCTTCCTATAATTTATTGCACCAGAATGCCCTGGATCAGGCTCGCTTTCACAATAGTGACCTGCGAAATATTCAGCGCCTGCATAAATCCTTCGACCAGCAGCAGATTACTCACGTCAGTTGAACGGTATTGCCCGGCAATCTCGCTGTCATTTTTCCATACCTGATTTTTCGAGACACGTTCAAGGTCCGCCAGCTGGTAGGTATTATTGGCCGGATGAATCTGATCCTTAACAGAATAACCGTGAACACCACCAATTCCAATCACCCGGCGTGTTTGCGCATCCTGCTTGATTTGGGCGCTGACGTGCGTCCGTGCATAAAAGTTGACGTAACGCAGAACGGTATTGCGCAGCGAACCAATCGGGTTCGGTGAGTCTGTTTTATCCAGTTCCTGATTCTTCAGTACGCTGATAATAAATTCTTTCAGTGTCACGGAAGCCAGTTTGCCCAGATAAAAATCCGTCACAGTCCGGCCATTCTGTTCGCGCATCGCCGTCATCTGCATCGACCCACCACCGATATCCCAGACCAGCAGATCCTCATTTTTGACATTGCTGTCATGCAAAGCCGCTTTAGCCGACAGGAACCCCAGTTCGGCCTCCTGTTCCTGAGAAATTATGCGCAGTTGAATCCCGGTTTTTTGGTTGAACATGTCAATGACTTGCTGACCGTTGGACGCCGTTCGGAAAACCGCCGTCGCTACGCCGGTAATACGTTGCGGGTGGAAAGTCTGCGCTTTATTCACCATCTGTTTCAGTGCAACGACCCCTTCCTGCTGGATCGCATCGCTGATCTGATTATTCCCTGATTTTCCCAGTTCCGCGTTAAAAGCCAGCGGCCGCTGATCCTCATACAACACTTTACCCAACTGGTGATGGCAGATATCCACTTCTGCAACCTGAATTTTGGTGGTACCCGAGCCCATATCGATTCCCGCACGGGTTTCGATACAATTATTGGCTTGTGCAGAAAACGTGGTTAACGCGAATACGATGCAAAAAAAACTTTTTAGTGGGTTTTTCATTTCATACTTCCCTGAAAAATAAAGATAAATTAAATCAGCGACCCGGAAACGATACCCAGTTTCCGGCGCAGCCAGCAAACTCCTCTGAACCCTGCGACTTACCGGGCAACGCAGGACGCACACCGCCGGGTCCGGTTTCGATCCGGGCGAACTCGATCTGCCAGCGCGCATCCGGTGCGAAGCGCACACCATCCAGCGTGATGCCAAGCTGATGTGTGTCATCGTAACCCCGCAGTACGAGGTCGCCGGATGCGCCAATGACGTCCCGGAGGACGATGTCGCGGAAGACCGGGATCTCACTCCCCTGCGCTTTAGCGTCGTAGCGGGTGTCGAAATCAATCGGGCGGCGGTTGTTACGCAGACACACATGCTCGTAGCGCACATTGCTGACGACTCCGCCGCGGCTGGCGTCACTCTTGATGCGCAGACCGGAGGTCGTGCCGTCCAGAGTCAGCCCCTGAACCCGTACATCGCTGACGCCGCCGACCGTCTCGCTGCCGATTGACAGACCGTGCCCCCAATAAAAATGGTTGTCGATCAGCGAGATGTATCGGGTCGCCCCGCCGCTGCCAGCCTTGATTGCCACGTTATCGTCGCCGGTGCGGATGAAACTGTGTGCAATGGTGACATCCTGTGAGGCACCCGGGTCGATGCCATCCGTATTGCGCGCATCTGCCGGCGTATCAATGCGCACATCCCAGAACGTCGCTCCCTGTACGCCATTCATCGCCACGTGAAAGTTGGGCGAATTGTGCAGCGTGACCTTGTAGAACGTGATGTCGTGTGCGTGGTCAATCTGGATCAGGCGCGGGATATTCTGCTTGCTGCTTTCGGTTTGTGCGCGACGCGCGAGTTGCCACCATGTCTCGCTATGCCCAAACATGGCTTGCCCGCCCTGTCCGTCGATCACACCCTCGCCAACGATGCCACCGCCCTGCGTGCCCTTAAACAAGATAAACGGACGGCAGCCGTTACCTTTGTCATCGAGCGTGCCGCAGCGGCCATCATTGTCATAGGCACGTGGATCGGTCGTTGCCGCCAGCACTGCATCACGATCGAGCCAAAGTGTGACGCCGGATTTCATGATCAGCGGTCCGCTAACGAAGCGTGTTCCCGGCGCACCGGCTATCAGGCGTACGGCGGATCCCGGCTGACAGTGGTTGATACTGTCCTGTAAACGCTGAGTATCCTCTTTGGATTGTGCGGAAGAGGTCAATGTTGCGCATACCGAAACAGGTAATCCGGGTTCTGACACGTGCCGCCGATCCTGCGCCAGGCCAGAAGTACTGGCCAGGAGCCCTGATAAGACCAAAACACGGCAGACAAATCCCAATAAGTCACTGCGGCTTCTGGACATACAATCAACTCACTGATAATAAAAACAACATCATATTTGAGACATATGAATTAGTCATGTTTTGACCAAAAAAATTCGCAGTTGGCCCGTCAGGGATGACAGCTTTCATTTCCCAGTCGTTAATGACTTGTTTAAAGTGTTAACAACCGTTTTTTCCTGAATCATTTATGAGGGCAACAATGCAAGAACTCGATAGGATCATAAATTTTGCAGCAAATCTGATAGTGGATACGCATTTTCTTTCTGAATGTAAAAGGAGGCTGAATGAAAATGGCGTCCTGGTCTTGCATGACTTTCTTAATCCTGCTGCGCTGGAGGCAATTAAGCGTGAGGGGGATGAAAATCGCCATCTGGCCTATTACACTCGCAGTAATCATAATGTTTATCTCCTGAAACCTGACGCCGGGTTGCCAGACTCGCATCCCAGAAACCGGCAGATTGTCTCTTCAAAGGGTTGTATTACCGATGAAGAAATCCCGCAGGACTCGGCACTGCGCGCACTTTATGACGCGCCTGTGTTCCGGGCGTTTCTTTGCTCGGTGCTGGGCGAGACACAGCTGTACGCTTACGCTGACAAACTTTCTTCAATCAACCTGCATTACGCCAGCGAAGGCCAGGAGCTGGGCTGGCATTTCGATAACTCGTCTTTTGCCATCACCCTGCTGATTCAAAAACCTGAGGCTGGGGGCGTGTTTGAATACGTTGAGAACCTGCGTGATGCAGATGCGGGCGACATGAATTTTGAAGGCGTTGAAAAACTGCTGAATAAGCAAATTGAGCCGAAAAAACTCGGCATTGAAGCCGGCGATCTGGTGTTGTTTCGCGGTCGAAATGCGATTCATCGCGTGACGCCAACGGAGGGGGATACCACGCGTATGCTGGTGGTTTTAGCCTACAATTCTCAGCCTGATATTTCGCTGTCAGAGCCTGCCAGAATGACCTTCTACGGCCGTATTTAATAGCCTGCGGTTCTGGTTTAGCACCCAGCGAATCAGCACCGCATTTTATCATCGCCAACGCACGGCGGCTTCTAAATCAATGGTTTCCACTCTTTTTTAAGAAGCGCGTAGATCAAGGTATCATCGTATCTTTCTTCACCACTATCCTGTCTAAACGAGACAAATTCTTTAAAACAGCCCTCCTGCCGCATGTGCAAGCGAGCACAAAGCTTTTGAGAGGCTACATTGTAGTCTTCAACGTAAGCATAAAGGCGTCGGGCTTCTTTTTGAGAAAACAAATATTGAAACAGGGCCGCAACAGATTCCGTGGCATAGCCCTGACCTTCATAATGTTGGTTAAAGTGCCATCCCACTGACCAGGTGTTACTGTCCGACTCTTCACTATTATCGGCAAACAGATGACCAATTAATTCATCCGTCTCTTTAAGGCATACAGCTAACTGGCTGGTATCACGGGCTCTTCTCTCGACCTCATCTATTGCATCCTCAAGTGAATTGAGTTTTTCGTCCTGAAAACAAGGTGTGCGAGGTGAAGACAGGTAATCGAAAAGTGCAGATGCGTCTTTGTCTTTGAATGCGCGAATAATCAGTCGCGGTGTCGTCGTTAAGATCATAAAAACCTCATGTTATCTGGCTGATGTGTTGGCATTCTAGTAGATATCTCCTCCTCTTAGGGCGCCAAATTATGCTCGACCCTTTTTTAACTCGCGCTGAGGTTAGCCATGTTCGATTCAGGTGAAAAGAAATGAACCTACTGTTTTATGCAAAGCTATTAAGTCTGCTTTAGTAACACCGACTCACCTTTATATATGGCTGTCGTGTGCTTATAGCCAAAATGCGCATCCAGATCTGCCTGCGGAGTCGCGGGGACGACAAAGCAGTCATGATAAGTCAATGCGACTGCCCATAGGCTCAATGTGATCTAAATGATATGTTATCCATTGTTATATAAATTTATTTCTATCACGGATGGGGGAAGTTTGATGAGTTTTAATATTAGACAAGCACTAGTTTCTGATGTTGATACACTTTTCGAAATTAGAACTGCAGTTAATGAAAATCATCTGAGTCGTGAAGAAATGCGGCAGATGGGAGTCACTGAAAGTGCAGTGGCCGAGATGATTCTAAAGAGCCGTTGCACCTGGGTTGCGGTTGAGAATGAAAAAATCATCGGTTTCTCAATGATTTTGCCCGACGAAGGCTGCCTCTTTGCCGCATTTGTTCTGCCTGAACATGAGAGCAAAGGGGCAGGCCGTAAACTTGTTATGGTGGCTGAGCAGGAGTTATTCAAACACCATGATTTAGCCTGGCTGGAAACAGATAAGAACAGTCGTGCTGCGACGTTTTACAAACATCTCGGCTGGACTAATGAAACGCATATTAATGATGTTGATATCAGATTAGAGAAAAAAATCTCAGCGTTTAAAATGGATTATGAGCCTGTCCCAAAGTAAGTGGCATTACTGTCAGGCTCATTAATTGGCTTACACTTTTTATTCATCCCTGAATAAAACTGTTATTTTATAAAATATGCGCAGCCACGGGTAATACTGACGCTTCTGAGCCATTACTCATTATCGTGACTCGTGGTAAACCGCCTCAATATTGTACCCGTCAGGATCGAGTATAAATGCGGCGTAATATCCGGGGTGATACTGAGGCCTGTACCCCGGCGAACCATTATCTTTTCGACCCGCCAGAACGTCAGAAACGTGGAACGCGTCCACTTCCTCTTTGTTTTTTGCACAGAAGGCAAGATCTATGCAGGGTGATGATATTTGATTTTGCATAAAATGAGTCCATCTGAAAATTTACGCTAAAGTTACCTTACTTACATTGTTCCACCACGCCTGCGCGGGATCAGGAACGTCCATAATATTATTATTCAAGGATTTTTATGCCCCGCCTCTCTGTAGTGATTTCTTTGCCCGCTCTGACAGCGTCCGTTTTTTTGCTGACAGGATGCCCGCCGCCGCCGGATTTAACGCAATGGCAGCGCGCTCATACTTCAATCGATGAAACCCGTGTCGCGATGGGGCAATGCGGCGTGCCGCTGCCGGGGCCTGAGCCGGAATTTACCGATAACGAAACTGTTTTGTATTACCAGTGCATGGAAGGAAAGGGATTTACGTTTAAGCATGATTTTCATATTTGCGACGTGAACAAAAACACGCCCGCCTGCGTGGCTAAACAGCAGGGCCACCCGGTGAGCCAGAAGCAACTCGAAGCGCTGCCTTTTGTCGCTGATGGGGGTTTCTACTCCATCAAACCGGGCTCGGGCGTAGATGAATCCCAGTTCATCCGCTGGCGTAAGGCCGGGGCTTCACTGCATTTTTCCCATGCCGTTGAGAACGATAAGCTCGCGTTACAGACGATGTATGAGTGCGGATACCCGAATCCGCTAGGCTCAGTCTCTTTTCTTCCGACCGTCCTGAAGGCCGCACAGATTCAGCAATGTATGCTGGATAAAGGCTTCGAACCTAAAAATAAACTCATCCTGGTTTGCCGTAACTACCCGCAGGTGACGGGCTGCCGGAGCTAGCGAAAACTATGTCCAGATTTCCCTGCCGTCGTGCATGAGCCAGACGATACCCGCCGGTGATTTGGCTAAAAACCACAGACCGGCACCCTCGGGATCGTCTAACTCATCGACCGGTTCGCCCTGAGGCCACGCGTTTTTTATCCGCTCCAGCTGTTGTTCAGCCGTTCCGGGAAGATATTGGCCGTCCGATGCCAGCCTGATTTTTTCCTCACTCAGCAGCCGTTCAAGCAGATGAAAGAAAACGTCAAACTTGAACGCCGTGTTATCCGGAATGTGGGCGCATTCAACACTGATATGCTGCCAGACAGCCCCCATCGAAAGCCCGAAGGCACTTTTAGCGACGGCATCACAGATTCTTTGCATTTCCATCAAATCCCCTTTCATTGAAGCGCCAGAAATCCCCGTAAAGGGCTTAACTCATAAAACCTTTTGGAGTGCCTGATATTCGTTTTCACAATACTTACTTCTAATAAAATATAAATTATTCTCTGTTACAAAAACAAAAAAGGCCGCTTTCGCGGCCTTTCGATTAACTTCACACTTTCTTCAGACGCGGATTAATTCGCGTCTGGCAATGCGTAAGCGATGATGTAATCGCCCAGTTTGGTGCCAAACGAACCGTGACCACCGGCTGCGATAACAACGTACTGTTTGCCATTCACAGAGTAAGTCATCGGGGTTGCCTGGCCGCCTGCTGGCAGACGTGCTTCCCACAGTTTGTCACCGTTGCTCATGTTGAACGCGCGCAGGTAGTTGTCTGCGGTTGCCGCGATGAAGAACACGTTACCGGCGGTAGAAATCGGTGCGCCAAGCATTGGCATACCCATTTTGAACGGCAGCGGAACCGGTGAACTGTCGCGCACGGTGCCGATACGTTTTTTCCACACGATATCGTTGGTTTTCAAGTCAACGCCGGAGATGTAACCCCATGAAGGCTGTTTACAAGGGAAGCCCAGCGGAGACAGGAACGCGTTCAGGGTCACTGCGTAAGGCACACCGTACTGATGCTGGATACCCGACTCAGAACCGGAACCGCCTTTATCGTTAGCATCAGGCTCGATTGGATTGCCCGGACCACGTGGGATCAGTGTAGACACGAACGGCAGCGCGATCGGGTTAGCGATAGCGACCTGACGATCGGTATCCACAGAAATACCGCCCCACTCGAACATCCCCAGGTTACCCGGGAATACCAGCGTGCCCTGCTCTGAAGGCGGCGTGAACGTCCCTTCGTAGCGCAGTTTGTGGAAGATCACACGACACATCAGCTGGTCGTAAATCGTTGCGCCCCACATGTCTTTGCCGGTCAGTTTGGCTTCAGGACGGAAAGTCAGTTTGGAGAATGGCTGCGTCGGAGACACGTGGTCGCCTTTCGCCGCGCCCTGCGGAACAGGTTTCTCAGGCGCATCAACAATCAGCTTACCGTCACGACGATCCAGCACGAAGATGTTACCGGTTTTGGTCGGTACATAAATCGCAGGCACTTTGTTGCCGTTCTTGTCGGTGATGTCAGCCAGGGTTGGCTGCGCCGGAACGTCCATATCCCACAGGTCGTGGTGAACCGTCTGGTAGAACCACGCCAGTTTACCGGTGGACGCGTTGAGCGCCAACAGGCCGCTCGCGAAACGTTCCATATCTGGCGTGCGGTTGCCGCCCCAGATATCCGGAGTGGCTACGCCGATTGGCAGGTAAACCAGATCCAGTTTGTCGTCATAAGACGCCGGAGCCCATGAGTTCGGGGAGTTCGCCACGAAGTGCTCGCCTTCAGCAGGCAGCTTGTTCGGGTCAGACGCGCCCGGATCGAAGGCCCACAGCAGTTTACCGGTTTCAACGTCAAAACCACGGATCACGCCAGAAGGCTCGCGGGTGGAGAAGTTATCGGTTACCGCACCGGCAACAATGATCACAGACTTAGTGATGATTGGCGGTGAAGTCGGTTCGTAATGGCCCGGAACCGCGTTAGGCATGTTGCTTTGCAGGTTCAGCTCACCGTTGTTACCGAATGCCGGGCAACGAGCGCCGGTTTCAGCGTCCAGTGCGAACAGACGGCCATCGTTGACAGGCAGAATGATACGACGTGAACAAACAGCAGGCGCTGCGCCGTTACTTTCGGTGCCTTGCGCGGCTGGCGTAGTCTCATGATAAGACACACCACGGCAGGTCACGTGCTGGAAAGTCGGGTTCGGCTTAAGCTGCGGATCAAATTTCCACTTCTCTTTACCGGTCGCGGCATCCAGCGCAAACAGCTTCTGGTGCGGCGTACACAGATACAGCATGTCGCCGATTTTGATTGGTGTGACTTCATCCGTGATTTCACCCGGATCGTTCGCCGTTTTCAGGTCGCCGGTACGGAAAGTCCAGGCCACATCCAGCTTGCTGACGTTCTGGTCGTTGATCTGGCTCAGCGGCGAGTAACGGGTACCGCCCTGAGTACGGCCATACGCAGGCCAGTCACCGTCAGGAATACCGGAATCCGATTTTGCAGGCGCAGAATCCGCCGCTTTAATCGTACCGTTAATCACCTGCGGGTCGTTGAAGATGGAGTAACCCAGAACGATCACGGTGAACACCAGCGACAGCGCCAGTGCGCCACGCGCGAAAGCGTTCTTCGCGGTCATCTGGTTATAAACGACAGGCAGCAGGATCCACAGGCCGAGGAAGAAGGTCACGTCCAGGCGCGGTGTCAGCGCCCAGAAGTCAGTGCCCACTTCCCACACGGCCCAGAGGGTGGTGCCGAACAGGAACAGGGCGTACAGCAATAATGCAGAGGAGCGACGGCGGAACAGCAGCCACGCGGTGACCAGCGAAATCACACCGGCAATAATGTAATAAAGAGAACCCCCTAATTTCGCCAGCCAGATACCGCCGGCTAAAAGATAAATCCCGCTTAACGCGGCGAACAAAGCGGTAATTATTACGACGATGCGTGATAACGAGGCTTTCGTTTCCATAGTTGATGACCTTACAGATTTTTATAATCGCCGATTCAGGTGCGCTGAATCTTCAAGAACACCCGGTTTACACGGGCGTCATGCCTTGCGAATGCTGCCAGCGTAAATACGTGCAGGCGTCTGGCAGCTTCGCGGGGTACTTTTTTACTGACTTTAAAACGGACTTCTGTGACTGACTAAAAAACGTAAAACTTATTCGAAGCTATAAGAGAGCGTAGCTCCGCCACCGTAGTTCCTGCCAGGTGCAGGCTCGAAATAGCGGCCATTGCCTTCATTTACGATCACGGAACCGACGTAATTTTTGTCGAACAGGTTATCGACGCGGGTGAACAGGTCGAGTGTCACTTTGCTCCAGTTGAAGCGGTAACCCGCACTCACGCTGGCGACGGTATAGGCCGGTGCCTGCTCGCTGTTTTCATCGTTGACTTCGATGTCGCTCATGTAGCGGATATCCGCACCCGCATGCCAGCCGTCAACCGGTGCCCATTCCAGCGAGGCGTAACCCATGTTGCGGGCGATCCCCGGCAGACGATTCCCGGCTGGCGTACAGTCGCCCGCGCCGCAGGTTTCGTTGCGGAATGTTGCATCGAGCAACGTCCAGGCCATTTTCAGACGCCAGTTATCTTCGAACTGCTGATCTAATGACAGCTCCAGCCCGCGACGACGGGTTTTCCCGGCATTCATGTAGCTCGAACGGCCGCCGACGCTTTCAGCAACAATCAGCTCGTCATCGGTATCGGTCTGGAACACGGCGGCGGTCGCTAAACCGTTACCCACGCGCCATTTGCTGCCGACTTCAACCGTCGTGCTGGTGGCCGGTTGCAGATCCAGGTTCAGACCTGACTGGCCGTCAGTGCGGTAAGAAAGCTCGTTAATGGTCGGCGTTTCGAAACCACGGCCCGCAGATACATAAGTATTCAGCGTCGGCGTCACCGCGAAGTTCAGGGACGCCATCGGCAACAGTTTGTGGTAACGGCGTGAACCGCTGTCGTCCGGATTTTTGCTGGTGATGTAGTAATCCGTTGAATCGAAATTGACGGTGCTGTAGCGCGCACCGACATCCAGCGTCCAGCGCGGCGTCAGGTTCCACGTGGTTTGCAGATACGGGTCGAGGTTCCACATCACGTTCTTTTCATTACGGCGTTCATTGCCCTTCACGCCAAGATCGCCATCAGAATCGAAGTTCTCATAACCGAAACGGCGCTCGGTCATGGTTTCATAATCCAGGCCACCGGTGACGGAGAACGGCACGGAACCGATCTGATCGTCATGTTTCCAGCGGGTATCTACCCCGGAATATTTGCGCTCCAGCACGATCACGCCACCTGCGTTCAGCGGGTTTTTCTGCGATGCGGCCGGAATGGTTTGATACTGCGTGGTGTGACGCTCGCCGTGATAGGTCATCAGGCTGAATTCGTCGTTCTCGCCCATCTGACGTTGGTAGCGCAGGCCGACTTGCGTTTGATCCAGGCTCTTGCGCGCGTTGTACTGGTCAGCGCGGGTCGCCTGTTTCGGGTTGTCGTGCCATTCGGATTCCGTCAGCCCACCCGGATCGTTCGCATCAACGGACACGCTGTTAAACATCAGCGTCAGGGTGCTGGCATCATCGATACGCACGCCCAGTTTGCCGTTACCGAGATTTTTCTGCGTACCGCTGTGGTCACGGTAGCCATCGGTGGTAAAACGCGAACCGGAAATCAGGTAATTCACATCGCCCGCGTGCGTGCCGTCGCCGGTTGCGCCGCTGGCTTTTACGCTGTTACGGAAAGAACCGTAACTGCCGAAATAAGTACCTGCCTCAAGTTTGGCGGGCTGGGAACCGGTTTGGGTATCCACGTTCACCACGCCGCCGGACGAGTTGCCGTAAAGCGCCGAATACGGGCCGCGCAGCACTTCCACTCGGTCAACCGAATTCAGGTCGATATTCGACGTCTGCCCCTGCCCGTCTGGCATGGTGGCCGGAATACCATCGACATAAATGCGCACGCCGCGCACGCCGTACATGGAACGGCTGCCGAATCCGCGAACGGAAAGTTGTAAATCCTGCGCGTAGTTCTGGCGGTTCTGCACCTGTAAACCCGGAACGCTGCCCAGACTTTCAGACAGGTTGACCTGCGCTTTGCTGTTTCTGAAATCGTCACCGTCAATCACGCTGACCGCCGCAGGGGTATCCAGCTCGGATAATCCGCCGGTGCTTTCACGCTTGATGACCATCAGCGAGGGAGAATCTGACGAATCGTCGGAATCTTTCGCGGGGGTGCCCGCCGATGACTGTGCGTAACTGACTGAAACAGGGTTCAAAACTGATAAAAACGTGATGATGAAAGCAGAGGTTTTGGCGTTCACTTTATGATTTCTTTTGTTTTACGTTAAAAGGTTGAGTCAAAAAAGACGACGCACATCTCAATTTCAGACATTAGAAGTAGACACAAAACGACCAATCTGAATGAGAGCGGTGAAGGGCGTCACTATAGTTTTTTTCTTCCTGTTAGTACATACGCAACTTTACAAATATAACTTTTTAACAAAATACCGCACACAGTGTACATCTGAGGGCCATTTTCATTTTAAATCTCCGCGCGAAACCTGCGTGTATATACAACCTGTGGCGTTTTTTCTCCCCCTATGAAATAAACGGATTGTTTCACATGGAAATTAACCCGGTAACCACAGGGTTATTGAACATTTTTAATGGTAGCGGTTACAGCAAATTCAATGCATTGATTTATAATCAATTTATTAAAATCCTGCATTACCTGAACTCACGAAAAATTATGTTCAAAAATCGCCATGTAATTCGGAATAAACCGTTTAGTTTCCCTCAGAAAATTCCGCTTACTGAATGAATATAGACCACTATCTGCACAAGCGGGAATTAGCCGTGGTGTTTTTATATGCATAAAGTTCCGATATATGGCACTGCCTTGTCTTTACAAAACATATAGAACCGAATAACCCGTGATGGCGAGGATTTGGGCAGGGAAAGCGTTTTCACACATGACGTTTTTGTCATGAAGCCGTCACCCGCCTGTCAGAGCCGCGGGCTCAGAGTGAATCACACATCCGATGTTCATTCTGATTTAAAGCAAAGAGGTCATGCCATGCGTTTACGTTTAGCTTCTACATTACTGGTTGCAGCCGCGTTCGGTTCTCAGGCTGCACTGGCCTCGCCGGTCAAAAATATCGTGCTGGTTCATGGCGCATTTGTCGGCGGTTCGGGCTGGCGTCCGGTGTACGACATCCTGACGCATGACGGCTATAAAGTGACGCTGGTGCAGGAACCGCTGACGTCGTTCCCGGAAGACGTCGCTGCCACCAAACGTATTTTAGACAGGCAAGATGGCCCGGCGATCCTGGTCGGTCACAGCTATGGCGGCGCGATTATTACGGAAGCGGGTAACGATCCGCACGTCGCGGGGCTGGTTTATATCGCGGCGCATGCCCTGGATAACGGCGAAACCGAAGCGATAAACGGCAAGAAATTCCCTAACTCCGCGCACCCGTTTGTCAAAACGCCGGACGGTTTCCTTTACATCAACCCGGCGAATTTCCCGGCTGACTTTGCCGCCGACTTACCTCTTAAACAAGCCGAATTCGAAGCGCAGGCGCAGATGCTGACATCCGCCAGCGTGTTCACCGCCAACATCCCGGATCCGGCATGGAAGGTGAAGCCAAGCTGGTACATGGTCGCGAAGTCCGACAAGATCATTAATCCGGATTTAGAACGGATGTACGCCAAACGCGCTCACAGCCACACCGTTGAAATCGCGGGCGCCAGCCATTCCGTGTACGAGTCACATCCAAAAGAAGTGGCCGCACTGATCGAACAGGCGGCGAAAGGCGCAGAGAAATAAGCCTGATCAGCCGGTGAAAAACGGCTTTTACGGAGGTTATGCTTTTCGGGTGTACGCGATCATGTGGGAAAGCGCGTACACCACGCTGCCAAGGAGGGCGGCGGGCGCGAGGCTGTCGTAAAGATGTCCCGGCTGAGCCCCGGAATACAGAATGATCGCCGAGACGGCGATACCCATCATGGCGCCGGGCATGTGGATCCAGCGGCTGAAACGTTCTTTTTTGGCTTTGTACGCTGCGAATTCCTGCTGCGTGCGTTCCAGCGCGTTTCCCAGCCTTTCGCAATCTTCTTCATTCTGGCGAAAACCTTCCGTTAATCGGGCGTTTTCGTCATCCCGTTCGGCCAGCAATTTTTTCAATTTCGCCAGATTCTCTTTCGCAGACTGCCCCTCAAACTCTTCGCGTTTCAGGCTGACGCGCAGCTGGCTGATTTTCCGATTCGCTTCTGAAGTGAGTTCTTTTTGCTGTTCGAGCAGTGCGTAATTGCCATCGGCGCGACGGTTAGCGGCATGGCGTTTACTTTCTTCCTCGCCTGCGCGGCTTTCAGAATCACTTTCCATCTGATCTAAACGCTGTTGCAACTTATCGCGCGCGGCCGCCATTGCCGCCATCTGGCTGCCGGTATAGCTGATCAGCTTATTGGCGGCGTCCAGTTCAGCCGAGGTCGACGCCCCGGCGGTTCGCTGACGTGAACGGACCAGCGCCAGTTCATCCGCGTGCTGGATCCTTTGAATTTCGGCCTGACGTTGCAGCTCAGAAATCCGGGCGTTCAGACGAAATGCTTCATCCCTCATTCGCCCGATTTCTTCTAAATTACCGTTGTCAGAATTGACGGTGGCCGGTTTATGGCGCGCAACGGCAAGTTCATTGGTGAGGCTGCGCACCTGTTTTTCCAGCGAGGCCAGTCTTTCCAGCGTGACGGCGGTGTCTTTAAAAACGGTTTTGATCTTCGCTTTGTCTGCATCTGAGCGGCCGAAACTGACGCCTTTCAGCGCACTTTCCACTTCGCGAGCGATAGTGGTTTTGTCCATTGCCTTCATCCGGTTACAGGCGCTGGCGAGAAAACTCGCGGCTTCATTACTGTTTCCGGTGCCAAAGGCTTGTTTGATAAGGCTTTGTATCACGCTCATTGTTGTCGTGCTCACTCGCAGAATATATTCAGGACACGCATGATGCAGACCTTAGGTGCATCAAAATCTAATGATTCATTGTATCAGATAGGATTTGTTTTATTTATCGAAGTTATTTTAAGCGGATGTTTTGAGAGAATAATAGCAGTGGTTATGAGATAAAAAAGCCGGAACCCGGTTTCCCCCGCTCCGGCTGTCTTCATGCGGAAATTAATGGAATTGCAGATACGCGACGTGGGTTTGCAGATATTCCTGCAAGCCGTGTTTACCGTCCGCGCCGCCGACGCCGGATTTGCGCCAGCCCGCATGGAAGCCCTGCATCGCTTCAAAGTTTTCGCGGTTAATGTAGGTTTCCCCGAACTTAAGCTGTTTCAGCGCTTTCATTGCGGTGTTGATATTTGAGGTGTAGATCGAAGACGTCAGCCCGTATTCGCTGTCGTTAGCCATCGCAATCGCTTCATCCAGCGTTTTGAACGTCGCGACCGGCAACACAGGGCCGAACACTTCTTCATGCATGATTGGCATGTCCTGTTTCACATCCACCAGCACCGTCGGCTGATAGAAGAAGCCTTTGTCGCCGTGACGTTTGCCGCCCAGCAATACTTTCGCGCCTTGTGAAACCGCTTTCGCCACTTTGTCCTCAACGCGTTTTAACGCCGCACCGCTGATCAGCGGCCCCATATCCAGATCTTTTTGTTCGGCGGGATTGCCGAAGGTCACTTTTTTCATCGCCTCGCTGATCCGCGAAATGAATTCGTCGTACACGCCTTCCTGCACGTAAACACGTTCCGCACAGTTACAAACCTGCCCGGTGTTGATCACGCGTGAACTGACGATGGCTTTAACGGCCAGATCCAAATCCGCGTCGTCCATCACGATGGCCGGGGCTTTACCGCCCAGCTCCAGCGACACTTTCGTGACGTTCTGCGCGGCGGCGGTCATGGTGGCGATACCGGCGGCGACGCTGCCGGTCAGGCTGACCATCCCGACTTTCGGGTTGGCGGCCAGTTCCTGCCCGACGGTCGGCCCGTAGCCGGTCACAATATTCAGCACGCCTTTCGGCAGGCCGATTTTGTGGATGATTTCCGCGAAAATCACCGCGTTATTCGGCGTGATTTCACTCGGTTTAATCACGATGGTATTGCCGGTGATCAGCGCCGGTGCGGCTTTTCGCGCGATCAGAAAGAACGGGAAGTTCCACGGCAGAATGCCGGTGGTCACGCCGATGGCTTTGCGGAACACGAAGATATTTTCGTTAGGCCGGTCACTCTGAATGATTTCGCCTTCGTAACGGCGCGCCCATTCGGCCATGTAATCGAGATAATCAGCGGTAAACAGCACTTCGGTTTGCGCCAGGCCAAACGTTTTACCGCCTTCCGCAATAATGGTTTCGGTCAGTTCGGCTTCGCGTTCGCGGATCCCGGCGGCGATTTTGTGCAGCCACACGCCCCGTTCTACCGCAGGCAACGCTTCCCAGCCCGGCTGCGCCGCTTCGGCCGCATCAATGGCTTTTTTCGCATCTTCGGCAGAGCCTTCCGGGATCTGCGAAATCACCTGTTCTGTGGCCGGGTTTATCACGTCAATCCACTTACCGCCGGTGTTTTCAACGAATTCGCCGTTGATGTACATACGTTTTTGAACTGTGCCCATGTCAGAAATCTCCAAAGACCGGATAGAGGGTTGATGAACGAGTTGTTAAAAAATAAGCTCTTTTTTGTAAAGTTCTAACAGCCTGTTCTATCCGTGACGTTTTTACCTTTCCGTGATTGCCAGTTCGTTTTGGGAAATGGCAAAAATGTCATGGTCGGTCTGCCCGACATAACATTTTTGCAAATCAGAGGGCGTTAATAAGAAGAGCGGAGATCATTGCCTGATGCTGCGCGGGGCATACCCAAATTCGCGCTTAAAGAGAGTAGAGAAATAATTGCTGTCGCAGAAACCGCACTGATGGGCGATATCCGTAATCGAGCTGTCGCTGAAACGCAGCATGTTGCGCGCGTTGAGCAGGCGCAGGCGGTTGAGATAATTGAGCGGCGTGCAGCCGGTTTGCTGTTTCATCTGGCGATGCAGCGTGCGCAGGGACATGGAGAATTGTTCCGCCAGCACCGGCCAGTTGATCTCTTCGTCATAATGCTCGTTCATCCAGTCCAGCAGATTATTGAGGTCGCCGCCCTGCCCGCGATAACCGACGTCACGGCTGCCCTGACGCAGCAACAATAAAAGCTGCATAAAATACAGTTCCTGCTGAGCCTGCGATTCCGGCGTCTGGCTGACCGTTTTACGCGCCAGCAGGTTGATGAGCGTTTTGGCCTGCGTCACCTGACTCGGGCTGATGCGCCAGTGCGCCGGATAAATGCCATCGACTTCCTGCGGCAGTAAATCGCTGACGCCGTTGAGGAAACGAAACGCATTCGGGCCACGGTACAGGACGTTGGTCAGATGCAGATTGTCGGTATCTTCGTAAAGATGGTGGTCGCAGTGGCGCACAAAGCAGACGCTGCCTGCGCTGAGGATCAGCGGATGGTCATTAAAAACGTGCGTCCCGGTGCCCTGTTCGACCAGCACAATCTCGTTGAAATCCTGGTGATGATGCTCAGGAAAAGTTTCCTGCGGGTAACGGGGTTCAATGGCGACCGGAAAATTTCCTGAGGGGAAATAATCACTACTGCGTAACACGGTCATTTCCGACTCCTTATTAACATTATCGTAATATCTTAGTCGTCACTGACGCCGCCATCGGGCTGAAATTGTGATCTGCCAGCCGCTTTTGAACAAAACCTTTCTTTCCCGACACAATCTTGCGTAATCCGGCGTATGACGCAGGTTTACGCCCTGTTTTAGTGCGGTTTTTCACTGACACAAAACGGCTTTTTTCGGGGCGATTGGGTGGGTCGAAACAAGATTGTTATCAATTTGTGAGGTTGTTCTCTTAAACCTTTGCAGCTTTGCCATAGTTAGCGCAGAACTGGCACTCGCGGAAAGGTCAGATCCTCAGCAACCTCCTAGAGTCGTGATCATGCGCCTGGCGCGTCGGCAATTTTTGGTCGTTAAACTTTATGCAGACTTATGCGGAGTACAAACAATGAAATTAAAACACGTACTGAGCCTCACCCTGATCGCGAGCAGCATCCTGCTGGCAGGCGCGGCATCGGCAGAAGTGAAGATTGCGCTGGTGGCAAAATCACTGGGCAACGGTTTCTTTGAGGCGGCAAACGTTGGCGCGCAGCAGGCAGCGAAAGAACTGGGCGATGTGAAAGTGATTTACACCGGCCCGACCACCACCACCGCCGAAGCGCAGATTGAAGTGCTGAACGGCCTGATTGCACAGGGCGTTGATGCGATTGCCGTTTCCGCCAATGACCCGGACGCGCTGGTTCCGGTGCTGAAAAAAGCCATGCAGCGCGGCATTAAAGTGGTGTCCTGGGATTCCGGCGTCGCCAAAGAAGGCCGTCAGATCCACCTGAATCCGTCCAACAATGCGCTGATTGGTGAAACCAACGTCAAACTGGCCGCCGATGCACTGAAAGCGCTGAATGTCGAAAAAGGGGATGTTGCGATCCTGAGCGCCACACCCACCTCGACCAACCAGAATCTGTGGATTGCCGAGATGAAAAAGGTGCTGCCAAAGTATCCTTCCGTCAATCTGGTGACCGTGGCTTATGGCGATGATCTGTCAGACAAAAGCTACCGCGAAACCATCGGATTACTGAAATCTTACCCAGATCTGAAAGTCATTATTTCCCCGTCTTCAGTCGGGATTGTCGCCGCCGCGCAGGCGGTGAAGGATCAGGGCAAAATCGGCAAAGTTTACGTCACCGGCCTCGGTCTGCCGTCTGAAATGGCGGGCGCGGTGAAATCCGGCGCAACCAAAAGTTTTGCCATCTGGAACCCGATTGATCTCGGCTACGCCGCAACGTATCTGGCCGACGATCTGGTCAAAGGCACCGCCACCAAAACCGAAGCCAGCATGGGCCGTTTAGGTAAGGTGAAACTGGACGCGGACGGCAGCGGCGCGATGGCTGAACCGTTTGTTTACGACGCCAGCAACATCGACAAATTCTCAAAAATATTCTGATCCTGACGGCGGCTCATCGTTTCGCGGTGAGCCGTTTTGTTGTGCTTAGCCAGACAGGGGAAACGAAATGACAGATTCCACGACTCCGCTTTTGTCGTTACAGGGCATCAGTAAGGTCTTTCCGGGCGTCAGGGCGCTGAATAACGTGCATGTGGATTTGTATCCAGGAAAAGTGACGGCCCTGATTGGCGAAAACGGCGCGGGTAAATCCACGCTGGTGAAAGTCATGACCGGCATTTATCAGCCGGAAGAAGGCGAGCTGCGCTACAAAGCGATTCCGATCAAACTGCCCAATCCGGAATCCGCACACAAAGTCGGTATTACCGCCATCCATCAGGAAACCGTGCTGTTTGACGAACTTTCCGTGACCGAAAATATCTTCGTCGGCCACTACGTTTACAGCGGGATTTTTAAGCGCCTGAACTGGCCGGCGATGCATCAGCAGGCGCGCGATATTCTGACGCGTCTGGAAGTGAACATCGATCCGCACGCCATTTTGAAAGAACTGAGCATTGCGCAGCGCCATATGGTGGCGATAGCCCGCGCGCTGTCGTTTGATGCGCAGGTGGTGATCCTCGACGAACCGACGGCGGCGCTGTCGCAGCATGAAATCGTGGAGTTTTACCAGATTGTCGAACGCCTGAAACACGAGGGAAAAGCCATCCTGTTTATCTCGCACAAGTTCGACGAGATTTTCGCGATTTCCGATTACTACACGGTGCTGCGCGACGGCAGTTATGTCGGCTCCGGCAAGATCAGTGACATCACCGAGCCGCAGATGGTCACGATGATGGTCGGGCGCGAAGTCAGCCAAGCCTATCCGAAAGTGAATTGCGAACCGGGTGAAACCGTGTTGCAGGTGCAGAATCTCAGCCATCCGACCGAATTTTCTGGCATCAGCTTCTCGCTGCGTAAAGGCGAAATTCTCGGATTCTACGGGCTGGTCGGCGCGGGCCGTACCGAGCTGATGCAGGCGCTGTTTGGCGTCACACAACCGAACGGCGGCAAGATTCTGATCCACGGCAAAGCACAGCATTTCACGCGCCCTTCTCAGGCCATCCGCGCGGGGATTGTGTACGTGCCGGAAGAGCGCCAGAAACAGGGCGCGATTATCGATTTACCGATCAGCCAGAACATCAGTTTGCCGCAGCTCAGCCAGCTCAACCCGCGCGGCGTGCTCAATGACAAAAAAGAGTGGGCGCTGGCCGACGATTATGCGCGCCGGTTGCAGGTGAAAGCGTCAAGCTGGAAACAACCGGTGGGCACGCTCTCTGGCGGGAATCAGCAAAAAGTGGTGATCGCAAAATGGCTGGCGACGCAGCCGGACATCATCATTCTCGATGAACCGACCAAAGGGATTGATATCGGTTCAAAAGCGGCGGTGCATCAGTTTATGTCCGAGCTGGTCGGGCGCGGGCTGGCGGTGATTATGGTGTCTTCCGAATTGCCGGAAGTCATGGGCATGGCGGACAGGATTATTGTGATGCACGAAGGGCTGATGGTGGCGGAATTCAACGCAGGTGACGCAACCGCCGAAATGATTGTCAGTGCCGCCAGCGGCGCGGGCGAGGAGGCGGCATGATCAAGAATTTACTGAAGTACCGCGAGCTGCTGCTGGCGGTGGTGATTGTCCTGATGGTACTCGGCGTCGGTGCCCGTTCACCAGAATTTATCGGTGCCGGGAACCTGCTGGAGATGTTCAACGACACCTCGATTCTGATCATTCTCGCGCTCGGTCAGATGATGGTGCTGCTGACCAAAGGCATTGATTTGTCGATGGCCGCCAATCTGGCGCTGACCGGCATGATTGTGGCGCTGATCAACTTCCATCACCCTGACATTCCGGTGTGGGCGCTGGTGCTGCTGGCGACGGTGCTTGGCCTGATCATGGGCGCGATTAATGGCCTGCTGGTGTGGAAAGTGGGGATTCCGCCGATTGTGGTGACGCTGGGCACCATGAGTATTTATCGCGGGATTATTTTCCTGCTCTCGAACGGCGGCTGGATTAACGCCCATCAGATGAGCCCGGATTTCCTCAGCCTGCCGCGCGCGCCGTTTCTCGGCCTGCCGCTGCTCGGCTGGTGCGCGATTGCCGCGCTGATTCTGGTGGCGTATTTCCTGCGCTACAGCCGCACGGGCCGTGCGTTATACACGGCAGGCGGCAATGCCACGGCGGCGTATTACACCGGCATCAACGCGGGCAAAATGCAGTTCATCAGCTTCTGCCTTTCCGGCGCGCTGGCGGGTTTCTGCGGCTACCTGTGGATTTCACGTTTCGCCGTCGCCTACGTGGACGTCGCCAATGGCTTTGAATTGCAGATTGTCGCCGCCTGCGTCATCGGCGGGATCAGCACCATGGGCGGCATCGGTTCCGTGGTGGGCTGTCTGCTCGGCGCACTGTTCCTCGGCGTCATCAACAACGCCCTGCCGGTGATTGAAGTGTCGCCGTTCTGGCAAATGGCCATTTCGGGCGCGGTGATTGTCATCGCGGTGATCCTCAACGAACGCGGCAATAAACGTAAAGGAAGACTGATTTTACGCCATTCTCCTTCCGTCCACGCATCAGGACCTGAATCAGAGGCCAGATCATGAATAAGACCTTAACTTCGCGCACGCCTGCACGGGAAAGTGCACCGATGGCGGTGACGCCGTTCTTCCGCCGCCTGATGTGCTGGGAAGGATTTTTACTGGGGGTAACGCTGCTGGTGTTTGTAATAAACGCCCTCGCCTCGCCGTACTTCCTTAATATCTGGAATCTGTCGGACGCCACGTTCAACTTTACTGAAAAGGCCATTATTGTTTTGCCGATGGCGATGCTGATTATCGCCCGTGAAATCGATTTATCCGTCGCCTCAACGATGGCGCTGAGTTCCACGATTATGGGGTTTTGCGCACAAGCCGGACTGCCGACACCGGCGCTGGTGGGCGTCGGGCTGAGCGTGGGGTTATTGTGCGGGCTGATTAACGGGCTGCTGGTGACGCGTCTGAATCTTTCGTCGATTGTGATCACTATCGGCACCATGAGCCTGTTCCGTGGCGTCACGTATGTGCTGCTCGGCGATCAGTCCCTGAATAAATATCCGGCCAGCTTTGCGTGGTTCGGGCAGGGTTATGTCTGGGGGCCGCTGTCGTTTGAGTTCGCGTTATTTCTGGTTTTGGGCGCGGTTTTTTATTTCCTGCTGCACAAAACCAACTTTGGCCGCCGCACCTACGCCATCGGCAATAATCCGGTGGCGGCCTGGTATTCCGGCATTAACGTGAAACGCCACAACCTGACGCTGTTCGTACTGGTCGGCGTGATGTCCGGGCTGGCGGCAGTTCTGCTGACGTCACGGCTGGGCAGTACGCGCCCGACGCTGGCACTCGGCTGGGAACTGAGCGTGATTACGATGGCCGTACTCGGCGGCGTCAGCGTGTTGGGTGGCTCCGGCAGCATGACCGGCGTCATTATTGCCGCCTTCCTGATGGGCCTGCTGACCTTCGGTCTCAGCCTGCTGAACGTGCCGGGCATCGTGATGTCGGTCATCGTCGGCGCGATGCTGATTGTAGTGATTTCGCTGCCGGTGCTCTACCGGAGGATGATGGCATCGCGGGGGAAATAGCGTCTGACTGATAATCCCCGCCTACGGGCGGGGGTTGTTGAGAGAGAATTGTGTTTCAATGCCTTTAATTGGCCGTTCCACTTGATCCTTTTCGCACTCTTCCCGTAGTTTAAACCCACATCTTGGTTTCTGAATGTCTTGAAACAATGGGGAAATATATGCGAATTTTAGTGGTAGGCGCGGGTGCGACGGGCGGATATTTCGGTGCGCGGCTGGCTCAGGCCGGGCAGGATGTGACGTTTTTACTGCGCGAGAAACGCGCGCTGGCGGTGCAGAAAGACGGGCTGACGGTTCACAGCCCGCACGGTGATTTCCACCTGCAACCTGCGGTGGTGCAGGCTTCTCAGCTGACCGGCGCATATGACCTGATTTTACTGACAGTGAAAAGTTTCGGGCTGGACGCGGCAATCAAAGATATCGCACCGGTCGTCGGCGAAAATACGCTGGTCATGCCGGTGCTCAATGGCATGAAGCATATGGAAACGCTCAGCCAGCGGTTTGGTGAGCACGCGCTGATTGGCGGGCTGTGCAAAATCAACGCCACGCTGGATGCCGACGGCCATATCCACCAGATGACACCACTGCATCAGATAATCTACGGCGAACTCTCGGGCGAGAAAACCGAACGTATTCTCAAAGTCGATCAGGCATTCCAGAGTGCCGGTATCGACGCCATCCTTTCAGAAACCATCATCAGCGATTTGTGGGAGAAGTGGCTGCTGCTTTCAAGCTTCGGCGCCATCACCTGCACCATGCGCGGAAACATCGGTCAGGTCGCCTCTGCGCCCGGCGGAACGGAGTTCGCACAGGCCATCGTGAGCGAAGCATTAACGACCATGAAAGCCTTTGGCTACGCGGAACGCGCGGCCGCAGTGGCAAAAGTCAGGGAAGCCGTGACCGACAAAAATTCGCCGCAAACGTCGTCGATGTATCGCGATATGACGCAGGGTTATCCTATCGAAGCCGACCAGATTATCGGCGATCTGGTGGAACGCGCAACGCGTGTGGGGATCAGCATTCCTCTTCTACAGGCAGCGTATACGCATTTGTGTGTGTATCAGAAGAACCGCGAATAGCGGGAGTTTTAGAACCCAAGAAACCCGCCTGTTCAGCGGGTTTCTTATGTTTTAAGCCGGTAGTGCCGCCCTGAACCCTCTTCTCGATAAGTTTTTCTTCATGCTGTTTTTTTCACGGCAACATCCGTATCAACGTATTATCGCGGCGGCGGTAATGGTGCCAGAGCGCAGCAAAAGCGTGTAATCCGACCAGGTAATAACCGGTATTCGCCAGCCATTCATGCAGGGTTTTTAACTTTTTTTGCAATGGCAGATCCGGCAGATAGCTTTTGGGCATGCTGATGTTAAACATCGTCCAGTCATGGCCGCCATAATATTGCGACAAAATACCCAGAACCGGTAAACCGATAAACATCAGATAAATGATGCTATGCGTGGCGACCGACAAACAATGTTGCCAGCGCGGGAGTGCCGGTTTAATGGCGGGGGTGACGTACATCGCGCGAACAAAAAGACGCACGCACATCAGAAATAATACACAGAATCCCAGGCTGTAATGCGTAAGTGTTAATAGTTCCCGTACAAAGGAACCCTTCGCAAACGCGCCTTTTATATCCATTGTCGTATAGGTCAGAACGACCAAAACAAACACCAGCCAGTGCAGCACAATTTGCGGATAAGAATATCGGTTACGCATAAAAGTTCCGGTAAACAAAGTTACCGTTACCCTACGGGTTGAGACTTAAGTTTACATTAAGATGGGGGGTTGACGTACCGGAGAGAAGATCGCGTGGTAAAAAAATTAACCGCTTTAGCGGTAAATGAATAACGGGGTGAAAACCGGAGCAGAGGTGATAACGCTACCTGCCTGGCTCTCGCCCCGGCAGGTAGCGCCCCAACACATCACGATTTAATTAACGCGCGATCAGGAAGCTTTCCAGCTTAGCGCCTTTATCCAGTGCTGCTTTGATTGCAGAAGGCGTGCGACCCTGACCGGTCCAGGTCTTTTTGGAACCGTCAGTATCGGTATATTCATAGATTGCCGGACGCGGTTTGCGCTTGGCTTTGGTGGTTTCTTTTGCAGACTGATGGCCCAGCAGGTCATCAATGGCGATGCCGTCATTGGCCAGCATCTCGCGGTATTTCAACAGTTTTTCATCACGTTCCTGCTGCTGCGCACTGCGCGCTTTCACATTCTCGCGGGATTCTTCAACAATCGCGGTCAGTTTTTCCAGAATTTCTTCCAGTGTGCTTAACGGCGTTTCACGAGCCTGAGCGCGAAGTGTACGGATATTATTCAAAACGTTTAATGCGTTGTCCATGATGTGCTCACTTTAGGGGGGTCATTAAATTAGTGACACTGATTCTACACAAACAAATAATGATATCAATTGCGCCAGCGTAATATTACCGCTGATTACGCAATTACTTTGCCCGCCGTTTAGTTTCATTGAATGTTAATACGCTAATTTTATAAGGGCTTGCCGCAGGCGAATAAATAAAATCATATCTTTTCCCTTAACCACGAGGAATATGTTGCTAAGTATTAACCCAAATTTACTCATCTTCTTAATAGTGTCGCAGCGTGAATAACCGATGTTGCTATTATGCACAATTCGCACAAGTTCTTTTCTTTCCGTGCTAACGTTCCCTTTGATATAGCGTTTACCCAGAAATATCCTGTTTTACTGCGGGAAAACGCATTTTCTGCGCAAGAATACGTCAGCGATTTAACAATTCCCGCCGTAGACTGTGACATTAGTCACAGTCAGGATTTTCTTTATACCCTCTTTAAAACCATTATTTTGCCTGCGCCGCCTGTTTTTCACTCAAACTGGGACAAACTCACACTTATTCTCAAAATATGAACGTTTTACTCTTTTTTATTCATTTTTATTAAATCGCCCAAGCGTCTATTCTTAACGGACTGGCATAACGAGGACACCGAAATGACGACAGCGAATCCGAATACTCACGCAATCTCAGTCAACCCGTTTAACGGCGAGCACATCGCAGACTTTGCGTATGACACCGATCTGGCACTCGAAGCCTCGGTTGCACAGGGTTTTTCGGCGTTTAAGCAATGGCGCAAAACTGACATCAGCGAACGCGCTGCGCTTCTGATCCGTCTGGCTGGCGCGCTGCGTGAAGCCAGCGAAGACATCGCCCGCAGCATTTCTCTGGAGATGGGCAAACCCGTGAAACAGGCGTGTGCCGAAGTGGAGAAATCCGCCGGTTTGTGCGAGTGGTATGCCGAAAATGGCCCGGCGATGCTGGCACCGGAACCGACGCTCGTCGATAACGGCGAGGCGCACATTCATTACCGCCCTTCCGGGATGATTCTGGCGATTATGCCGTGGAACTTCCCGGTCTGGCAGGTCCTGCGCGGCGCGGTTCCTGCGTTGCTGGCAGGGAATACGTTCCTGCTCAAACCTGCACCGAGCGTCATGGGTACCACCTATCGGGTGAAACAGGCCGTGCTGAAAGCCGGTTTCCCGGCGGGGGCGTTTGGCGTGATCAATGTTGATACGCCTGCGGTTGCCGGGCTGATTGCCGACCCGCGCGTGGTGGCAGTGACGGTCACCGGCAGCGTGCGTGCCGGGGCAGCTATCGCGGAACTGGCGGGCAAACAGGTCAAAAAATGCGTGCTGGAACTCGGCGGTTCTGATCCGTTTATCGTTCTGAACGATGCCAATCTCGACGAAGCCGTGAAAGCCGCCGTCGCCGGTCGTTACCAGAATACCGGGCAGGTTTGTGCCGCCGCCAAGCGTCTGATCATTGAAGAAGGCGTGCTCGACGCGTTTACCGCAAAATTTGTGGCGGCAACACAGGCGCTGATCGTGGGCAATCCGCTGGATGACGACACGTATATCGGCCCGATGGCGCGTTTCGATTTACGCGATGAGCTGGATAAGCAGGTTCAGGACAGTCTGTCCGAAGGCGCGACGTTGCTGCTGGGCGGTGAGAAAATTGCCGGGAACGGTAACTTCTATGCGCCGACGATCCTCAGCAACGTCACCCCGGAAATGACCGCATTTCGTCAGGAGTTGTTCGGGCCGGTCGCGGCGATTACGGTTGCCCGCGACGCAGACCACGCGGTTGAACTGGCCAATGACAGCGATTTTGGCCTGAGCGCCACGATTTTCACCGCGGATGCTGAACGTGCAAAACAGATGACCGCAGAGCTGGAAACCGGCGGCGTCTTTATTAACGGCTACAGCGCATCCGACCCGCGCGTGGCGTTTGGCGGCGTGAAGAAAAGTGGCTATGGCCGCGAGCTGTCGCACTTCGGCCTTCGTGAGTTCTGCAACGTGCAAACCGTCTGGTCTGACCGCAAGTAATCGCTGAAACGCGGCGTTAAAAATAAGAATCACAGGATTTCATCATCCTGTGATTTTTTTTGCATTGACATCCCCTTACCACGCTCATCAGTCACACCTCGACAGAGAAAACACAAATGATTACTATTCACATTCTCATTGCGTGCTCTTCTTAAAATTTGCGATTCAGACAGATGACTGAGGTCAGATGATCCTGTTTAAAGACAATGAAAAGAAGCGGCGGCGCTTTCTATTAATGTGGTTTTTACGGGATACATTATGTCTTTCAATGGCAGGGATTACGGTGCAAAAACGTCTGCGCCGGAGAACAAAAGTAAGCTTTCAACCTCATTGTCGGCACTCACGCTCCTGGTCATGACGGCGTCTTCTGCCGCTCATGCCGGAGCCGCCAGCAACACAGCGACAACCGCTGCGCCCGCCACCGATGAGAATATGGTCGTGGAAGGAACGACGGGCGGAACTGCTGATGAGTCGCAGGATTACAACGTCAAAACCACGCGCGCGGGCACCAAAATGTTGCTGACCCCGCGTGACGTGCCGCAGTCCGTCAGCGTGATCACTAAACAGCGTATGCAGGATCAGAACCTGCAATCGGTCGGCGACGTGATGGATAACACCACCGGCATCTCGACGGAAGTCATCGACAGCGAACGCGTTTCCTATTTCTCACGCGGCTTCTACATCAATAATTACACCTACGACGGTATTCCCTCTTCCGTCAGCGATACCTGGAACTTTGGCGATGCCGCCGAAGACACCGCCATTTATGACCGCATCGAAGTGGTCCGCGGCGCAACCGGGCTGATGACCGGTGCGGGTAATCCGGCGGCGTCCGTCAACATGGTGCGCAAACAGGCTGACAGCAAAGAATTCACCGGCAATATCAGCGCCAGCTATGGCAGCTGGAATAAACAGCGTTACGTGCTCGACGTTTCCGGCCCGCTCAACGAAGAAGGCTCGGTGCGTGGCCGCGTCGTGGCCGGTTATCAGGATCAGGACAGCTGGCTCGACCGTTACCATAAAACCAAGAAATTCGTTTATGGCGTGGTCGATGCCGACATGACCGACAACACCACCGTGTCGCTCGGCTACGATTATCAGGAAAACAACACCGGCAATCCGACGTGGGGCGGGCTGCCGACCTGGTACAGCAACGGCGCACGCACGCATTTCGACCGCAGCACCAACACTTCCGCGGACTGGACGCACTACAACACGCAATCGCGCAAAGTCTTCGCCAACGTGAAACATGATTTCGACAACGGCTGGACATTCCGCGTCAACGGCACCCACGGCGAGCAGAAGTTCGACGATAAACTTCTTTATATCGAAGGTTTCCCGGACGCAACAACGGGCGAAGGGATTTCCGGGTTCGGCAGTAAAGACCGCGGAACGCGCAAGCTGGATTCGGTGGATACCTACGCCAGCGGGCCTTTCCAGCTCTTTGGCCGCCAGCATGAAATGGTCGCGGGCGTCAGTTACAGCCGCCAGCACAACTCGACGTACAGCGCGAACGGCCCGATTGACAGCGACACCATGGGCAGTTTCAACAACTGGAACGGCGATGTCGCCGAACCGGCATGGGATGACTGGTATCTGAACGCCGACGACGTGGTGCGCCAGAAAGCGGGCTACCTGGCGACCCGGTTCTCACTGGCAGACCCGCTCTCGCTGATTATCGGCGCGCGTTATACGCAGTGGAGCACCGCCGGCAGCAGCGGCAATATGAGCAAAAATAACCTCACGCCTTACGGCGGACTGGTTTACGACATCGACGATACGTGGTCGGCTTACGCCAGTTATACCTCCATCTTCCAGCCGCAAACCTACCGCACCCGCGACGGCCATTATCTGGCACCGGCCACCGGGAAAAACTACGAAACCGGCCTGAAATCCAGCTGGATGAACGACCGCCTGACCGCCACGTTCGCCGTTTTCCGCATTGAACAGGATAACGTCGCACAAGCCGACGGCGACAACTTCGTCAATGACACCAGCGAACAGGCTTACACCGCCGCGCAGGGCACGGTCAGCAAAGGCGCTGAATTCGAGATTAACGGCGCGGTGACTGACAACCTGCAGATGACTTTCGGCGCCACACGCTACGTTGCGCGGGATAACACCGGCGGGCGTCTCAACAGCAATATGCCGCAGACGCAGCTCAAACTGTTCAGCCGCTATCAGTTGCCGTGGATGCCGGATCTCACCGTCGGCGGTGGCGTGAACTGGCAAAACCGCACCTTCCAGGATGCCACCGGGCCAGACGGCAACACCGTGCGCGTTTATCAGGGCAGCGTTCCGTTGGTTAACTTGTTCACCCGTTATCAGCTCACCCGTCAGCTCGCGGTGCAGGCGAACATCGATAACCTCTTTGACCGCAGCTATTACTCATGGCTGAGCGATTACGCCGTTTACGGCCAGCCGCGCAGTTATTCCGTCAGCCTTTCTTACGCGTTCTGATGTGATCGCCATCGCGCAATTAACCCCCTTTTAATGCGGTAATTGCGCGATTAGCTTTCAGAACATTCCGATAACATCCCTGAAATAAATCAACAAAAACGACGCCTGCACGTCAGATTATCTCAGGGAATAACCATGACTCGCCTTCATCGCGCAACAGGCGGCTGTGCCCGTTTTGTCTGCACTTTTCTTCTGTTGTCTTTAGTTTCGGTATCATCGGCCATCGCGCAATCCGCAGGCTGTACCGCACTGGATAATGCGACGTTCTCCTCCGCGACATTTGCTGCACAGGCTTATCAGGCCAGCCAGTTTGATGCCGGTGATACGTTGACCCTGACGTTTACCGACTCCGGCGCAGGCGTGAACAGTGACATCACGAATACCGACAGTTTCGGCCTGACGAACTACGGGATGAGCACGTTCACAACCTATTACCCCACCGCAGGCTCCGGCGGTACGGCGGGAACACATACTTATACTGTCACGGGGTCGCAGCTGGTGAGTGCCGGACTCCGGTTTCGCATGACGACCAGCCACGGCTACCTCAGCCCGCTCACGGTTTCCTGTACCTCAGCGACCAGCGCATCAACAGACGCCAGCCTTTCGACGCTTTCGGCCTCTCAGGGTTCACTGTCCCCGGCGTTCTCCTCCGGCACCTCGTCTTACAACGTGGTTGTGGCCAACAGCGTCACCCACATTTCTCTGACGCCGACCACCCGCAATAACACGGCAACCGTCACTGTGAACGGCGTGTCCGTCACCTCGGGCAGTGCGTCTGGTTCCGTTGCACTAAGCGAAGGGAATAACACATTAAGCGTGGTCGTTACGGCGGGAGACGGGACAACCACTTCCGCCTATACCGTCGTGGTGCAACGCAGCGGGCAGGCACCGGTCGCGGGTTCGGACAGCACCAGCGTGGCGTTTAACAGCAGCAATAACGCCATCACCCTGCCCCTTTCCGGCGGAACAGCCACATCGGTGGCGGTAACGTCTCCACCCGCACACGGCTCCGTTGTCATCACGGGAACCACCGCCACTTACACGCCGGTGAGCAACTATTCTGGCGCGGACAGTTTCAGTTATACCGCCAGCAATACGTGGGGAACGTCCACTCCGGCGACCATCAGCCTGACGATTTCTGCGCCCACGATTACCCTTTCCCCCGCGACACTCGCAGCAGCGACTTCCGGCACCACTTATGCCCAGACATTCACGGCAAGCGGCGGTTCGGGCAATTACAGTTTCTCGATATCAGGCACATTACCACCGGGTTTAACATTCACACCGGGTGGCGAACTTTCGGGAATCCCGGCAGCGGCGGGAAGTTATCACTTTACGATTATTGCGCAGGATACGGCGAACGCCGCGTCGGGGACGCAAAACTACACAATAACGGTTTCCGGGCAGGCACCGGTTGCCAATGCGGTCAGCACGACCGTCACAGGGAACAGCAGCAATAATGCCATTGTGCCCGCACTTTCCGGCGGAGCGGCGGCGTCTGTCACCGTTGCCACCGCCCCCCTTCATGGCACGGCGGTCGCTTCCGGCACATCCCTGAGTTATACGCCCGTTGCCGGATATTCAGGTACGGATACCTTCACCTATACCGCCAGCAATAACTGGGGAACCTCTGCGCCAGCCACCGTCAGCATCCATGTGACCAACGTGACGCTGAGTTTCACACCGGCCAGCGGCACATTGTCTTCCGCCACGGTGGGCACGCCGTGGTCACAGACCATCACGGCCAGCAGCGGCACGTCGCCTTATACCTACAGCGCGTCCGGCCTGCCCACCGGACTGACAATCAGCGCCAGCACCGGCGAAATTTCCGGAACGCCGACGGTATCGGGTAGCTATACAATTCAGGTCAGCGCTGCGGATAACGCCGGGATCACCGGCACGGTCAGTTATCAGCTTACCGTTGCCGGTCAGGCACCGGTCGTCAGCGCGGTGTCATCAACCGTGGCCGCCAATACCCGTGAGAATCTGATTGAACCGATGTTATCCGGCGGCGCAGTCACATCGCTTGCCATTGTGCAACAACCCGCACACGGCACTGCGCGGATCCAAAGCCTGAAAATCCGCTATACACCCGTCGCGGGATATTCCGGCAGCGACAGTTTCATCTACAGCGCGTCCAACAATTTTGGCGCGGCACAGGCGACGGTCACACTTAACGTTACCGCCACAACGCTGGCATTTACCCCCGCCAGCGGCGCGTTGCCGGAAGGTCGTGCAGGCACGTCTTACCGTCAGACGTTCAGCACTTCCGGCGGCACAGCACCTTATCAGTTCCGCATTTCAGGCGTTTTACCCGCCGGATTAGCACTGGCTGGCGATACCCTGAGCGGGACGCCAGCCGCCGCAGGTAACAGCAATTTCACACTGACGGCGACGGATGCCAGCGGCGTAACCAGTCAGGTCACGTATACGCTCAATATCATCAGTGCAGAGCCGGTGGGTGCGAGCCATACCGCTTCCGTACTGGCCGGGAAATCAGTGCGCGTCAACCTGACCGAAAGCGCCACAGGCGGCCCGTTCACCGGCGCGCGCCTTGTTGATTTACCGCCAAAAACATTAGGTAACGCCACACTCGGAGAGAGCGAAAACAACGTTTATCTGGATTTTGATGCAGCCAGTCAGGCTTCCGGCACGGTGGCTCTTCGCTATGTGTTGCTGACGCAAGATTCACAATCTGCGCCTGCGACGGTGACATTCACCATTGCCGGACGCCCTGATCCGTCAAAAGACCCGGATGTTCTCGGTCTGGTCAGTGCCCAGATTCAGTCGGCACAGAATTTTGCGCGCGCTCAGATCCGTAACTTCAGCGATCGTCTGGAAACCCTGCACAATCCGGCCAGTGTTCACAGCGGGATGAACGGTATCCGCTTTAACATGCCGTCGTCTAAAAAAGAACGCGGACTTGACGATACGCTGTGGAATTCTGCCTGGGAAAATAACCGTCAGACCCCCGAATTGCCCCAGCTGACAGATAAAACCTCCGCGCAGCATCCGCTTAACCGCAATAACTCACGCATCAATTACTGGACCGGAGGTTTTGTCGATTTTGGTCATTCCGGCAAAGACGGCGCGAGTTTCAGCCATACGCTGGTGGGGATCAGCACCGGCGCAGACTATCAGTTCACCCCTGAATTTACCGCAGGCATGGGGATTGGTTTTGGCCGGGACGTCAGCGACATTGGCGACAGCGGCTCCCGCAGCAACGGGCGCTCCGTCAGTTCAGCGTTTTATGGCAGTTATCATCCGGACAACTACTTTATCGATGGCCTGATCGGCTACAGCCATCTGGACTATGACAGCCGCCGCTACGTGACAGAAATGGATCACTTCGCACGCGGCGACCGTGGTGGTTATCAGGTGTTTGGCGCCGTCACCACGGGTTACGATTACCGCCTGCCAGACCTGCTTATTTCCCCTTACGGACGTCTGCAATTATCGCGCACCCGTCTGAACAGCTACACCGAATCGAACGCCGACGCCTATGATTTAGCCTTTGCCTCACAAGTGCTGAATGACGTCACCGGCGCCGTTGGGATCCGGACGCAGTACGCGTTGCCGCTGACCTGGTCGATGTTGCGCTGGCAAAGCCGTGTTGAATACACGCACGCCTTCAGCGATCAGGGCCGCGCCCGTCTCGGTTATGCGGACAGCGGCAATGACAGCTGGAGCGCAGAGGTCTTCGGCGACAGTCAGGAAAATATCGTGCTGGGCATGGGGCTGGATTTCCTGCTGCCACACAACATTACGCCGGGCATCGCGTATCAGGGAACGCTGGGGCTGGATGCTGCGCGCAGCCGTTCGCAGATGATCATGGTAAGGGTGAATATCGGATTCTGAGGCGTTTAAGAAACGGAATAAAGGGCGCAAAAGCGCCCTTTATTGTGCGATTTAGATTTGCTTATTGTTTATTCCTAACATTATCGGGGACGTTACGTAATAATTCCTGCGCAATTAACTTTTTGCAGTTTTGGTTACAGGTTGTGATCCCGCAATAATCGTTAATTTTTTATCAGTGTCTTTTTCTTCCTGCAATGTTTCTTCCAGTAATTTCGCAGCCTGAGAATATCCCAGCTTTTTTGCTAACGCGGCTAAGGTGCCGTAAGTCGCAATTTCATAATGCTCAACTTTTTGGGCAGCGCCGATAAGCCCGGCGTCCAGCACTTCGCCTTTTTCAACAGAATCAATCAGCTCCTGCGCTTCTTCGACCAGCCCTTCCATCGCATGACATTTCATACGTTTAAGGCGAATTTCATCAGAAGACTCAACGACTTGATCTAATCTCTCAATCTGTCCCTGCGTTTCTTCAAGGTGTGTTTTAAAAGCATCGACCAGTTTAGGGTCTGTGGCGGCACGGGCCATTTTAGGCAGCGCCTTGGTTATCTGACGTTCAGCACTATAAACATCAGATAAATCATGAATGAATAATTCTTTTAAGGTTGTAATAGACATTATATTTCCTTTTTACTGCGGCGGATTTATTGACTCATTAAGCGTAGTCCCTTAAAACGTAGTAAATTTCGTTTGAGATTTATCTCATCAGGAATATAAAATAAAAATCTATTTTTATTCATCAATAAATACGCCAACCCCCTGCCTGGCATGACGATAATGTTATTTACCGACACCCGAAAAAAAATTACATTGCTTTTATATTAAAAAACAAATTTCCATTCAGGATTTTGTCTGATCACCGTCATACGCATTTTCTGCAACAGGAAGTGCAGAATGTAACTCACTGCAACTCTTAAAATTTCTCTGGAAAGCAAACCTCAATTTCGCATTAAGCCTGTTGGTTTACTTCTTTGTATTACGCTATAGTGCGCCCGCTGCGGCAAAATCCGCAGCCGGGTTTCGCAGCCTGAATACTAAACCAGAAACACATATGTGATAATTATGTGTTGTGCTTCCTTGTACCTGTCAAACATCCTTTTAGTGTTTGCACATTCAATGGTGGCTCAGGCAGGGCAACCCTCGGGTTGGCCGGGTTTCTGGTTTGTACCGGTACTGCGAACCTTGTCTGAGCTACCACCATTAAGAGTTTCGCAGCTCTGGCGGTGGTTAAATTAACAAACCAGAGAGCAAGACAATGAAACTATCGCATAGCCCCACTTTTCTGCCCTTCTGCACCGTGTTTCCTGCGCAAACCAACACAGGAGCACACCGTTATGAATAATCAGGACTGGCATCAGGCCGATATCATTGCCGCGTTACGCAAGAAAGGCACCACGCTTGCCGCCGTTTCCCGCGCTGCCGGTCTGAGCTCCTCGACGCTTTCAAATGCGCTTTCCAGACCGTGGCCGAAAGGTGAAATCCTGATCGGTCAGGCGCTGGGTATTCCGCCTTCCGTCATCTGGCCGAGCCGCTATTACCATCCTGCCACCCATGAGCTGATGCAGCGACCACCGCGCGCGGCCAACCGGATTTAAAAACAGGTTTGAGGGAATAAGATTAAGGGTGCGAAATGCGCCCTTTTATTTGTTCATGTCAAAAACACCGAACCTGTAACCCACTGTAAATATCCTCTTTAAATATTGCGTTAATTGTGGCGGAAGTTTGCTTAACACTGAATTAGCAATTAAAGCTAAAGGTCGCAACATGAAAAGGTGTTTATTGGCAATGTGCCGGATAAATATCTCAAGTGCGCAATCGCCTCTGATGATTACGGCACATTCTAAATACCCGAATCATCCGGGTATAGAGACTGTATTAGTGAGGAGTAACTCCATGAAAGGCTTAGTAAATGATGTTTTATCCATATTCTATCCAAAAGCTGTTAAGCCTGTTTTGGTGCGCGCCGGATTATCGCATCGTGAAATAGCCTCCCTGCAAGCCGTCGGCGTAACCACGGTTTCCTGGGCAACGTCCATGGAAGAACTCAACAGCGCGTTTGTTAAAAAAGCGTTAGACGCCGGTGCCGTCGGCTACCACATCACCAATGTGGAATCGCACAAACCGGGCAAGGAAGATCAGCACGTGATGGCCGCCACGGCGACCTTTTACCATATCAACCACAAAGTGGCTTATGGCTAATGGATTACGACAGCAGTGATGAAATGAAAATGCCGCAGGCCGGGAAGGTTTGCGGCATTTTTTATTCTCAGAATGGCTATTTGCAATCAATTGAAGGGAACACTCAGCACCATCAACACCCATCATTCTCTTTTTCTTAGTGTAAAGAACGAGTAAGATTAGCGCGGATAACAACAAATAAGGGAAAGGGAAAGTAAATGGGATCTATGGTTTTTTGTAGGGGATGCGGCAAGGAAATCCACGAGTCTGCCAAAGCATGTCCACAGTGCGGTGCCACTCAAGGCGTTCAGTCTCAAGGGACTAAAAGCAGAGTTACCGCAGCTTTATTAGCATTCTTTTTAGGTGCCTTTGGCGCGCACAAGTTTTATTTAGGCAAAATTGGGCAAGGTTTCTTATACCTCATATTCTGCTGGACGTTTATTCCGTCAATTATCGCATTCATTGAATTCATTATTTACTTATGCGACTCGGATGAAAGTTTCGCCAAAAAATACGGCTGAATCTACGCATCCCATCACTCAAAAAGCCGCTTATTCAGTGGCTTTTTTTGTATTACGCACCAGAGCATCATTGTTATAAGGGTCATTCGTGTTGCATGAAATAACACGTCTTAACGTTATAGTGCTCAACAACAAAAAACCCAGCCCCACCTTTCGGCAGAACTGGGTTTTCAGCAATCATTGCGCGTTAAATCAGATTACATCTGGATCAGATGTTTGATTTTCACGTCCGGATTGGTGTCGGCGGCGTAATCGACGCCGTTCAGGCCGAAGCCGAACAGGCGCATGAATTCGCTTTTGTAACCTGCGAAATCAGTCAGTTCAGCGATGTTATCGTTGGTGACTTCGTCCCACAGTTTGCCCACTTCGCCCTGCACTTCTGGCGTGATCTCTTTCAGGTCAGCGCGCAGACGGCCTTCGTTGTCCAGATGCGGAGAAGTGCCGTACAGGCTGTCTTTGTACAAGCCGTAAACCTGCTCGATACACCCTTCGTGAGTGCCCTTCTCTTTCATCACTTTGAACAGCAGGGAAAGGTACAGCGGCATCACAGGAATGGCAGAACTCGCCTGAGTCACAACGGCTTTCAGAACGGAAACGCGTGCGTCGCCATGCTGTTCGGACAGTGAGCTGCGGATATCCAGAACACGTTTGTCCAGATCCTTTTTCGCTTCGCCGATAGAACCATTCCAGTAGATATCCTGCGTCACTTCTTCACCCAGGTAGGTGAAGGCCGTGGTTTTCGCGCCATCAGCCAGCACACCGGCGGCTTTCAGGTCTTCAATCCACATCTGCCAGTCTTCGCCACCCATCACCGCAACAGTCCCGGCGATTTCTTCCGGCGTTGCAGGTTCGAGCGTGGTTTCGTTAATGATTTCTTTATCGGTGTTGATGCCACGGATAGTCACTTGCTTACCGATTGGTTTCAGGGTGGAGTTGAACACTTCACCGGTTTTCGGATGGGTACGGCGTGGCGCTGCCAGGCTGTAAACCACCAGATCAACCTGACCGAGATCCTGTTTAATCAGCTCGATGGTTTTCTGTTTTACTTCATCAGAGAACGCGTCGCCGTTGATGCTTTTTGCATACAGGCCTTTTGCTTCAGCGAATTCTTCGAATGCGGCAGAGTTGTACCAGCCCGCAGTGGCGGTTTTAGATTCATCGCCCGGACGTTCGAAGAAGATGCCCAGCGTGGCAGCGTCAGAACCGAAAGCCGCGGAGATGCGGGCAGCGAGGCCGTAACCGGTAGAGGCACCGATCACCAGGACTTTTTTCGGGCCGCCGTCGATTTTACCCTGTGCGGTCACGTAATCGATTTGTTCTTTAACGTTCGCCTTGCAACCTTCCGGATGGGCAGTAACACAGATAAAGCCACGGATGCGTGGTTTGATAATCATATAGACCTCATTGTTACAACTGTTCTCAGTAAATTGGTCGATAGAATATAGGTTTGCGCCGTTTCAGGCAAAACCTGCTGCTTTATCCCATCGTAAACAGACTTCTCTTAAGCAAAACAGGTTCAATTTTACCCGAATGGAGAACAAACGAACCGAAATATCGGCTTTGGGAAAGTGTATTCCATTTCCTGCAATGCTCCTGCGCGGTGTTCAGTATTTTCCTAAATTTTCGTGCCTGAAGCCTCAGAAACGGCTAATTCCTCCCTTTTCCTACCAATATTCTCAACATGGGTTACGTTTAATCGTTGTGTGATTTGCATCACACTCCATAACGACAATACTGAAATACAGGGAGCACTTGTGACTGACAAACTCAAAGACGGACAGGAAAGCGAGGCGAAGAAAGCGCCTCAGCCGACCGAACCGCTGGTAAAAATCATCGCGTTTATTGCCACCCTCGGTGGTTTGCTTTTTGGCTACGATACCGGGGTGATCGCGGGCGCGCTGCTGTTTATGAAGCACGACCTTCACCTGACGTCGGTGACCACCGGGATGGTCACCAGCTTTCTGATACTGGGCTCCGCCATCGGAGCCATCTGCGCCGGACGTGTCGCTGACCGGTTTGGCCGCAAGAAAATCATCCTCGCCATGGCGCTGATTTTCATGCTCGGCTCGCTGGGTTGTGCGCTGGCACCGAACGTCGTGCTGATGATCATCTTCCGCTTTATTCTCGGGCTGGCCGTCGGCGGTGCAGCGGCGATTGTGCCTATTTATATCGCCGAAATCGTACCGTCTAACCGTCGCTGGCAGTTTGTGACCTTGCAGGAGCTGATGATTGTTTCCGGCCAGCTGATTGCTTACACCAGTAATGCGGCGATTAATGAAGTCTGGGGCGGCGAAACGACGTGGCGCTGGATGCTCGGCGTGGCGTGTGTTCCGGCGGTGATTTTGTGGGTCGGCATGTTATTCCTGCCGGACACACCGCGCTGGTACGCCATGCACGGCCGCTACCGCGAGGCGCGCGACGTGCTGGAGCGCACCCGTAAAGCGGGCAAGGTCGAGAAAGAACTGAGCGAAATCCGCAGTTCCATGAGTTCTAAAAGTGAGAAACACTCACGCCGTCAGAAGACGATTTCTGTGTGGATGAAGCGGCTGGTCGCGCTGGGGATCGGGGTCGCGATGCTTCAGCAACTGTCGGGCGTGAACACGATTATGTTCTACGCGCCGACCATGTTGCAGGCCACCGGGCTGAGCACCAATGCGTCGCTCATGGCAACCATCGCGAACGGCGTGATTTCGGTGATCATGACGTTCGTCGGGATCATGCTGCTGAGCCGTTTCGGGCGCCGTCCGCTTTTGCTGACCGGGCAAATTGGTTGCACCTGTACGCTGCTCGCCATCGGTCTGGTGACCTGGCTGATGCCGGAAACGGTCAACGGCCATCCTGATGCGGTGCGCAGTTATCTGGTGCTCGGCGGGATGCTGATTTTCCTGTGCTTCCAGCAGGGCGCGCTGTCGCCGGTCACCTGGCTGTTGCTGTCGGAAATGTTCCCGATGCGCATCCGCGGCATGGCGAACGGCGTCTCTGTATTTGCCATGCAGATGACGAACTTCTCCATCGCGTTTATGTTCCCGATCATGCTGGAAAGCATCGGGCTGACCGGGTCCTTCTTCACGTTCGCCGCCATCGGCGTGGCGGGCGGAATATTTGCGGTGATTTTCGCCCCGGAAACGCAGGGCAAAACGCTGGAACAGATCGAGAAACACTTCAAAAAGCATTTGCAGGATGACCCTGCGCCAGAGAAAGCAGGCGTTTAAACCGTTTTACCGGTGCAGGGACGCACCTTTCACTCACGCCGCCCTACACGTAGGCGCGGATCTCGCATTCTCCCCGACACTCGAACGAACTGCCGGTGGCCTCTCCTTTCGGGGGAGAAGTGCTTTCTGCCCATCACATTTGATGCATCATGTTGTATAATCGCCTTCCACAAATTCCTCCTTAATCCGGGTGCGCGCACTCTATTGCTACGGTGAACTTTGAATTATCCCATCAGCTCAATTAACCACGCCTATCTGGGCAGCAGCGTCTACGCCACTTTGCGCGAAGCCCTGATTACAGGCCGCCTGAAACCCAATGACCGCCTGCGGATCCGCGAACTGGCGGAACAGGTCGGCACCAGCGTAACGCCGGTGCGTGATGCGATTTTGCAGCTGGCAAAAGAGCAGGCGCTGGAAATGCGCACACCGAAAGATATTCGTGTGCCGCAGCTTGATGAGCAGCAGTATCAGGAAATCCGCACGTTGCGTTTAGATCTCGAAGGTCTCGGGGCAGAGAAAGCGGCGCAGACGGTCACGGAATATGAGTTACAGCGCATCGCACAAAATATTGAAAACAACCGCAAAGCCATCAGCAGTGAAGATTTGCCGGAAGCGCTGCGCCTCAACAGTGAATTTCATCTGATGCTGGCCGAAAGCGCGCGGATGCCGCTGCTGAGTAATTTCATCGACAGTTTGTGGATGCGCACCGGTCCGCTGATTGCTCAGGCGTACGCGCATTTTTCCGAGCGGATGGCGATAGAACATCACGAAGAAATCCTGCGCGCCCTGCGCAAACGCGACAGCGCCACCGCCCGAAAAGCCATTCAGGAAGACATTCTCGACGGCAGCCAGAAGATGGTTGAGTTCCTGGCCGCCAGCCGCGAGGGGTGAGTCTTAAGCGGGCATATCCGCCAGTACGCCCGCCAGTGTTTCCAGTAACAGCGTGGCGTGTTCGGGCTGGAAGACCATCGGCGGGCGGATTTTCAGGACGTTTGCCGCCGGGCCGGTGGCGCTGATCAGGATCTGTTTGTGCCGCATCTGGTTAACGACAAACGCCGCCAGCTCAGGCGCGGGCGTGTTGCGCTGATCGCTCACCAGTTCCACGCCGATAAACAAACCATCACCGCGCACATCACCGATCACCGGATAACGCGCCGCCAGTTTCAGCAGCCCTTCCCGCAGAATTTCCCCCGTCCGTTGCGCGTTTTGCTGCAATTCTTCACGGCGTAAAACCTGCAAAACCGCATGCGCCGCGCGGCACGAAACCGGATTGCCGCCGAAGGTGTTGAAATAACGCTGACGGCGGCCAAATTCCGCGAACAGTTCCGGCCTGCCGACCAGTCCGGCGACCGGATGGCCGTTGCCCATCGGTTTGCCCAGACTCACCAGATCCGGCCTCACGCCGTAACGGGCAAAGCCCCAGCGCTGGCTGCCGGTGCGGCCAAAACCGGGCTGCACTTCATCGGCGATAAATAACCCGCCAGCCGCACGAACCTGCGCCACCGCGCGCTGCATTTCTGCCGGTTCCGGGCTGAAAACGCCGTCACTGGAGAAAATAGTATCCACCAGCAGCGCCGCCGGTTTTACCCCCGCCTGTTTCATTTCTTCCAGCGCCCGTTCCACGCCAGCGGCGAAAGCGCCCTGACGGCGGAAAGTGTCCGGCGCATCAATAAGCCAGACATTTTTGCCCTGCTCAAAACCGTCGCCGAGCGAAGGCGAAAGTTCGGCCAGCGCGCTGGTGACGCCATGATACGCCCAGCGCGTTACGAGAACGCCCTGCCCGCCGGTGATTTGCCGCGCCACGCGCAGCGCCAGATCGTTAGCTTCGCTGCCGGTGCAGGTCATGGTGAGATTGCGCAGTTCCGGCGGAAACTCCGTCAGAAAATCTTCGGCGAACTCAACAATGGCGTCATTAAGATACCGCGTGTGCGTGTTGAGCAGCGACGCCTGCGCGGCAATCGCTTCGACAACGGCCGGATGGCAATGCCCCACTGACGCCACGTTGTTATAAGCATCCAGATAGCGCCGCCCTTCGTGGTCGTACAGCCAGACGCCTTCGCCGCGCACGACGTGCAGCGGTTCCTGATAAAACAGACGATAACCGCCGCCCAGCCACTGCTGGCGGCCTTCCAGAACCTGTTGCTGAGTCAGCATTTTTGCTCCCTTTACGGCAATTCAGACGCACAAGACTGACTGAAAATCTCGCCAGTCTGCGAAAACGACAGCGCCATCAGACGCGATAAGCTGCCCCACGCGTGTGCCTGATTACGCAAAATATAGTCGCGATTTTGCGGATACAGCACGGCACGGTGCTGGGCAATCAGCAGGCTCAGCGCCAGCCGCGAGGCCACCAGTTCAGGCAAAACATGTTGTTCCGCCTCACTCAGCGGCTGACGGGCGGTGTATGCCGCAATCATCGGGCGGCAATACTGGAAGAGATTTTCGCCTTGGCTGTCGAGCTGATACGCCAGTGCCGTCGCCAGTTCGTTGATCAGCGGCGCACGCAGCGCATCGCCAAAATCGATAATCCCCGCCAGACGCTGCGGGTCTGCGCTCTTAACCAGCACGTTGTGCGCGTTCAGATCGTTGTGGATCACCTGCTTGCGCAAAAAGCGGCTGGCGGGCACCACTTTTTGCTGGTGGATATCCAGCACACGGCTGATGGTGTGGCGCTGCTCTGGGTCAGTCAGATGCGGGATCCAGCCTTCGAGGCGCGACATATCGCTGATATCCCACAGCAAATCACGTTTCGCGCCGGGATGTTCAAAATCGCTGAGCGCAATGTCCAGACGCGCCAGCGTGTCGCCGAGTTCGCGCATCAGCGTCTGAGATCGCGGTACCTGAAATTGCGCGGTGCCCGGAAGATAACTGACGGCGCGTAAAGTCAGGTTTTGCCCGCCGACGCTGACCTGCGGCGTCAGTTCACCGCTGCGACTTGCCTGTAAACGCGGCACCGGCAGCTGGCTGTCGCGCCGGGCAAGATGACTGAGAATGGCGGTCTGAAAATCGACCTCTTCCGGCACTTCTGCCGGATTCACAAACCGCAGCATGTAAGCGCGGCCTGAAAGCGTGGTCAGACAAAAATTGCTGTCGCGCTCTCCGCCCAACACCTGCGCGGAACCTTCCAGCCCGTAGACCTGCGCGGCAATATTTTCGGCCTGCGACGGGCTGACGCACGGCACTTCGGTTGTCAGCAGTGACGGCGCTTCAGACATGCTGACCGCCGTTAACGTGGATCTCCGCGCCGTTCACATAGGACGCGCCCGACGTGCAGAGGAAATAAATCAGCGACGCCACTTCTTCGGCCTTGCCCAGACGCTGTAACGGCACGCTGCGCTCGACGATTTCCTGCGTGCCCGGCGACAGAATGGCGGTATCGATTTCCCCCGGCGCAATCGCATTAACGCGCACGCCGTGCGGGCCAAACTCATGCGCCATTTCGCGGGTCAGCGTGGAAAGTGCGGCTTTGGAGCAGGCATACGCCACGCCCGCAAACGGATGCACTTTGCTGCCCGCAATCGACGTAACGTTGATGATGCTGCCCTGCGCGGCCTTAAGTTCATCAAATAATCCCGTCGCCAGAATCGCCGTCGAGAAGAGGTTGACGTTGAACACCTGTAACCAGGTGGCGTAATCGCTGCCGAGCACGCCCATGCGCCCGCCCGTCGGCGTTTTTGGGGAAATTCCGGCGTTATCGACCAGCGCATCCAGCCGCCCGCCGAGGCGTTCTTTGATCATCGGCAGCGCTTTCTGCACGCTGTCGATATCTTCCAGATCCAGATGAATATGGTTGAGAAACCCTTCTGCCCACGGGCATTCATCCACCCAGTTCTGGCGCGATGCGGTGAAAATCCGCCATCCGGCAGCGTAGAAATGTTTAACCGTTGCGTGGCCGATACCGCGGCTTGCCCCGGTCAGCAATAACGTTTTCTTCTCTGTCATGGTGAAGGTCCTTGTCATTTTGATATTTGATGCATCAGGAATAATCAAAAAAAGAGGACCTGTAAAGTCCTCTGATGCATTTATGTTTATTGTGCCGCCGGAGAATGACGCAGACGCTCGCCACGGCGACGCAGCAGTTCCATCACCAGCAGTAAAATCAGCGATGCGCCGACCATCAGCGACGCCGCAGCGGCAATCGTCGGGTCAAGGTTTTCGCGGATACCGGCGAACATCTGGATCGGCAACGTGCGCTGACGCGGGCTGGCGAGGAATAATGTCACCACCACTTCATCAAACGAGGCCGCAAACGCAAACAGCGCACCGGAAAATACGCCGGGCGCAATCAGTGGCAGCGTCACTTTGCGAAATACGCGCCACGGCGAAGCGCCCAGACTGGCGGCGGCGCGCGATAAATTGCGGTCGTAGTTCTTGAGAATTGCCGTCACCGTAATCACCACAAAAGGCACGCCGAGCAGCGCGTGCGCCAGCACCAGCCCGAGATAACTGTTGAGCAGGGAAACGCGGGCAAAGAAGAAGAACATCCCGACGGCGATGATCACCACCGGCGCGATCATTGGCGAAATCAGAATTGCCATCACCAGCGATTTGCCACGAAACTCACCGCGCACTAATCCGACAGAGGCCAGAACGCCCAAAACGGTGGCCAGGATCGTCGCCAGCGGCGCAATCAGCAGGCTGTTCCCCAGCGAACTCAGCCATTCATCCGAATGGAAGAATGTGTGATACCAGCGCAGCGAAAAACCGGTCAGCGGATAACTCAGAAACGAGCCGGAATTAAACGACAGCGGCACGATAATCAGCACCGGCACAATCAGAAACAGCAAGATTGCCGCGCTGTAGAAGTTGAAACACCCGCGCCACAACCGCAAAATCAGCGCCCCTTTTTGTTTCATCACATGGTTCATATTCAGGCCCTTTTAGTGCGCGGCAATTTCCGCTTTAGTGCGCGTCACGCGGATATAAACGATATAAAGCAGTACCACAATCACCAGTAACTGGCTCCCAAGCGCCGCGGCCATTCCCCAGTTCATCGTGGTATTGGTGAAGAACGCCACAAAATAGCTGACCATCTGATCGCCCGGCCCGCCGAGCAGTGCGGGCGTAATGTAGTAACCAATCGCCATCATGAACACCAGCAGCGCACCCGCTGTAACACCGGCATAGGTCTGCGGCACGTACACCCGCCAGAACGCGGAGAAAGGATGCGCGCCGAGTGAAATCGCCGCGCGAACATAGTTTGGCGAAATGCTTTTCATCACCGCATATAAAGGAAGGACGATAAACGGCAGCATGATGTGCGTCATCGAGATGTAAACGCCGAGGCGGTTAAACACCATCACCAGCGGGTGATCGATGATGCCGGTGGAAAGCAGCGCGCGGTTGATCAGCCCGCCGGATTGCAGCAAAACAATCCAGCTGGCGGTGCGGACAATCAGCGATGTCCAGAACGGCAGCAACACCAGAATCATCAGTAAGTTGGCGCGACCGGCCGGTTGTTTCGCCAGCCAGTACGCCAGCGGATAACCGAGCGCGACGCAGCACAGGGTGACGACCAGCGCCATCCACAAGGTGCGAAGCAGAACGTTAACGTACAGCGCCTGGTCCGGCGGCAGCGCCGTAATTTTGCCGGTATCGACGTCAACTTTGCGGTCAAACGCGGCCAGCTGATAATAGGAAGTCAGCGGTTTCGCCGCGCGCTGCAACGTCTGCCAGGTGCTCATTTCGCCCCACAGAGGCATATTCTGGATCAGCGCCTCTTTGACCGGCGCGGTGCCTTCGGGCACATGGCGTAATGTGCCGGTGATCAGGCTCCGGTAGCGGTTATCCTCATAGCTCAGACGTTTGGCGATGGTCGCCATCTGGCCGCTGTTGCGGGCGTTGCGCAGATCCGTCACCAGCGCGGAAAACGTCGCTTCATCCGGCACGGTTTTGCCTTCCCAATGCGCAAGCTGCGCCACGGTTGCTGGCATCGTTTCGCCCAGCTCCGGGTTGATCACGCTCTTGCCCAAAATGGATGCAATCGGGAACAGGAAGCTGACAATCACAAACAACAAAAGTGGTGCAATCAGCAGCAAAGAACGTCGCGTATACGCCGCTTCAACTTTACGCAGGCGCTGACGCAACGTCGGCCCTGAAGCGGCGTCGTCCGGCACCGGTGTCGTCAGCATTTCGGTCTGGCTCATAATTTTCTCCCGCTGCGGGTTCTCTGGTATTACCCAACTCAAAGCACAAAATCATTCGGGCTGAATCAAGACGGCGAGCGAGGCGAATCCCCGGTCACATACAAATGACTGTGACCGGGGTTCGTGAGCGAAGCCAACGCCGGGTCAGACCGAAGGATGACGGGTATTTACTTAGCAGCCCAGGCGTTGAAGCGCTGTTCTAAGTCTTCGCCATGTTCAATCCAGAACTGAGTATCGACCTGCAAAGCGCCTGCCAGGTTTTTCTCGGCGGTTGGCAGGTTCTGCGCATATTTAGGGTCAATCATGCCGGTGACTGATTTTTCAGTCGGACCGTAGGGGATGGTTTCAGCGAAGACTTTCTGGTTTTCAGGTTTGTTGGCGAAAGCGATGAACTGTTCAGCCAGATCTTTGTGTTTAGACCCTTTTACGATGGCCCAGCTGTCGAGGTCATACAGGCTGTTGTCCCAGACCATTTTGAAGTCATGCCCTTCACCCTGCGCGGCGCTCACGCGGCCGTTGTAGGCGGAAGTCATCACGACGTCGCCGGACACCAGCCACTGAAGCGGTTGCGCGCCGGATTCCCACCACTGGATGTTCGGTTTGATTTGATCGAGTTTTTTGAAGGCACGTTCCACACCGGCTGGCGTGGCGAGCACTTTATAGATGTCTTCACGCTTCACGCCATCAGCCAGTAAGGCGATTTCCAGCGTGAATTTGGCGCTTTTGCGCAGGGCGCGTTTGCCCGGAAAATCTTTCATATCCCAGAAATCAGCCCAGCTGGTCGGCGCTTTTTTCAGTTTGCTGGCGTCATACGTCAGCACGGTTGACCACAGGAAAATGCCCGCACCACATTCGGTTACCGCACCCGGCACGTACTGCGTTTTGTCGCCCAGTTTGCTCCAGTCCAGCGGTTCAAACAGCCCTTCGTCACAACCGCGGATCAGTTCCGGGCTTTCGACTTCCACCACGTCCCAGCCGACCTGTTTGGTTTCTACCATCGCGCGGATACGCGCCATTTCGCCGTTGTATTCGCCCGGCTCGATGGTGCCTTTACCGGCTGCGGCGAAAGGTTTGTAAAACGCTTTGTCCTGAGCGTCTTTATTCAGACCGCCGAAAGAGATCACTGTCAGGGATTCAGCCTGAGCCTGAAACACCAACCCGGCGAGAAGAGTGGTAAGGGCAATCTTTTTAAACATGCTGTGACTCCTGGGTTAACTAAAAAAGTAAGGAAAGCGCTAAGGTAACGGCATTGTTAAAAATATGATGCATCATATTTTATAATGAAGCATAAACCATGCCATTCCTGTTGAGTCCGTCCGCCGCGCCGGAAATGGCGGGCGGACAGGTTTTGCAGAGGCGTTATGTGATTTTTTTGTGCCTCATGACCAATCAGTTTCTTTTTATTGTCTGACCTTGCACAGCTGACGTGCATTTCTGCACCCTATCGGGACGTTGTGCGTCAGGATTACTCACCCAGCTCAATGCACAGATATTTCATTTCCAGATAGTCGTCCATACCGTGGCGGGACCCCTCCCTCCCCAGACCGGACTGTTTAATGCCGCCGAACGGCGCGACTTCGTTAGAAATCAGGCCGGTATTGATGCCCACCATGCCGTACTCCAGGGCTTCCGGAACCCGCCACTGGCGTGCGGCGTCACGCGTGAAGAGATAAGCCGCCAGCCCGAATTCGGTATCGTTCGCCATCGCCACAACCTGCGCTTCATCGGCAAAACTGAAAACCGGCGCAACCGGCCCGAAGGTTTCTTCGCGCGCAAATTTCATCGCAGATGTCACACCGCCCACCACCGTCGGCTGGAAGAACGTGCCGCCCAGCGCGTGCGGCTGACCCCCCGTGAGTATCGTTGCGCCGTGCGACAGCGCATCGTCGAGGTGCTCGCGCACTTTACTGACTGCGGCGTCGTCGATCAGCGGCCCTTGTGTGACGCCGGTTTGCGACCCCTCGCCCACTTTCAGCTTTTCCACTTCTTCGACCAGCCGTTTGACCAGCGCCGGATAAATCCCCTGCTGGACATAAATCCGGTTAGCACAGACGCAGGTTTGCCCGCTGTTACGGAATTTCGAGGCCATAATACCGGCCACGGCGCGCTCAAGGTTGGCGTCATCGAATACGATAAACGGCGCGTTACCGCCCAGTTCCAGTGACAGTTTTTTTACCGTCGGCGCGCTTTGCGCCATCAGGATGCGCCCGACTTCAGTCGAACCGGTGAAACTTAGTTTGCGGACCACCGGGCTTGCGCACAGCACTTTGCCGACATCCTGCGCAGAACCAGTGATCACCTGCAAGACGCCCGCCGGAATGCCCGCTTCCACCGCCAGTTGCCCCAGCGCTAAAGCGCTGAGCGGCGTTTGTTCTGCGGGTTTCACGATCATCGCACAACCCGCCGCCAGCGCCGGTGCGGCTTTACGGGTGATCATCGCCGCCGGGAAATTCCAGGGGGTGATCGCCGCGCATACGCCAATCGGTTGTTTCAGAACCAGCATGCGTTGCGACGCCTGAACCGGTGCCAGCACGCTGCCTTCCACGCGCTTCGCCTCTTCGGCAAACCATTCAATAAAAGACGCGGCGTAGACGATTTCGCCTTTTGCCTCCGCCAGCGGTTTGCCCTGTTCGGCGGTGAGCAATGCGGCCAGATCATCTGCATGTTCCAGCATCAGCTGCGCCCATTTCTGCATCACCGCAGCACGTTGTTTACCGGTTTTCTCACGCCAGCCGACCTGCGCCTGTTCTGCGTAAGTAATCACCAGCGCCGCTTGCGCCGGAGTAATTTGCGGAACGCTGCCGATCACCGCGCCCATTGCCGGGTTGATGACGTCTTCGCGTTCGCCATTTTCGCTGTCAGCCCATTCGCCGTTGATCAGGCAGTGCTGGCGAAAAAGTTCTGTATGTTTGAGTTGCATAATGTTCCTCAGTCAGCCAGCACGCGGGATAAAATGGCCAGCGCGTCTTTGAACTGCGCATCCGGAATGGTCAGCGGATACAGGAAGCGGATCACGTTGCCGTGGACGCCGCAGCTCAGCATCAGTAATCCGGCATCCAGCGCTTTACGCAGATACTGTTTGGTTAGTTCAGCGGAAGGTTTTCCTGTCGCCGGGTCGTTGAATTCTGCCGCGACCATGGAACCGCGCGCACGCACATCGACCAGCGCCGGACATGTCGCTTTGGCTTTTTCCAGCGTTTCAACCAGTTCTGCCCCCAGACGGTTGGCACGCTCGCACAGTTTTTCTTCTTTGATAATGTCCAGAACGGCCAGCGCCGATGCGACAGCCAGCGGATTACCGGCATATGTCCCGCCCAGACCGCCCGGTTCCGGCGCGTCCATCAGTTCAGCGCGGCCGGTCACGCCGGAAATCGGGATCCCGCCGCCCAGACTTTTCGCCATGGTGACTAAATCCGGTCGGGCATTCGGGTAGTAATCAGACGCGAACATTTTACCGGTACGTGCAAAACCGCTCTGCACTTCATCCGCAATCAGCACGATGCCGTGGCGGTCACAGAGGTCGCGCAGACCTTTCACAAAATCTTCCGGCGCAATGTTAAAACCACCCTCGCCCTGGATCGGTTCGTAAAGAATGGCGGCAACCTGCTGCGGGCTGATATCACTGCGGAATATACGTTCGAGGCTCTCCAGCGCCATTTCGGTGCTGACGCCGTGTTGCGTATTCGGATACTGGCCGTGGAATACCGACGCAGGGAAAGGCCCGAAGCCCACTTTGTACGGCACGACTTTGCCGGTCAGTGCCATGGTCAGTAAGGTGCGGCCGTGGAATGCGCCGGAGAACGTGATAATGCCGGGACGACCGGTGGCAGCGCGGGCAATTTTCACCGCGTTTTCTACCGCTTCGGCACCGGTACTGAAGAAGGTGGTTTTGGCTTTTCCTGATACCGGCGCGATTTCGTTGATGCGTTCGGCCAGCGTAACAAAGCTTGCATAAGGCACAATCTGGTAGGCGGTGTGCGTGAACAGGTCGAGCTGTTTGCGGATTGCTTCGACAATTTTCGGATGGCGGTGGCCGGTATTGAGCACGGCAATCCCGGCGGTGAAATCGATATATTCACGGCCCTGCTCATCCCACAACGTTGCGTTTTCCGCCTTCGCTGCATAGAAATCACACATGACGCCGACACCACGCGGTGTCGCTTCTTTACGGCGTTTTTCCAGTTCGCTGTGACTCATCTTTTGCTCCTGCCTGAAGGTTATGTTTTGGAGATTGCCGGTTGCAAGGTGAACAATTTGTCGAAATAGCAATCCGTTCTTGTTTTTTATCCTGTCAGCGGTTCTATAATCCAGAACCAGTTCTAATTATTTTGAGGATCCACTTTTGCGCTCATTGCTTTCTGACCTCATTTTTCAGCGTCTCACCGGGCTTTCTGAATCTTCAGCGGGCACGCTCAATAAGCGCGTTTATCAGGCATTACAACAGGCTATCTTTGACGGCAGCATCAGCCCCGGCAGCCGTTTGCCCGCGTCCCGCGATCTCGCCAAAGAACTGGCTATTTCACGTAATACGGTGCTGGCGGCCTACGAACAATTGCAGGCCGAGGGCTACATTCAGACACGTACCGGAAGTGGAACCTTCGTCACATCCGATTTACCGGAGGACGGCGTGATTGCGGACAAAACCACCACGCGCTGTGCCCCGCTCCGCAGCCACGTTTCACTTTCCAAACGCGGTTCGAATTTGCTGACGCGCACCGGCGTGGCGTCGCACCAGTGGGGCGCGTTCATGCCGGGCGTGCCGGATGTGACAAAGTTCCCGCATGACATCTGGCGCAAGCTGCAAAACCGCCTGAGCCGCCGCCTGCATCCGGAATATCTCACCTATTCGCGCCACGGCGGTTGCCCTGAACTTCAGCACGCGCTGGCCGATTATCTGCGGATTGCGCGCTCGGTAGACTGCACCGCCGACCAGATCCTCATCACCGCCGGTACGCATCAGGCGCTGGATTTACTGGCGAAAATGCTCTGCGATCCGGGCGATGTCGCGTGGATTGAAGAACCCAGCTACTGGGGCATTCGCAATGTGTTGTCCATCAACGGTGTGGATATTCAGCCCATACCGGTGGATGAAAACGGTATGGATCCACCTGAAAATCCGCCTGAAAGTCGTGCGCCCAAACTGATATGCGTGACACCGTCACATCACTATCCGCTGGGTGCGGTGATGAGTCTGGCGCGCAGACAGAAAATTCTCGCGATGGCCAGCCAGCAAGGCAGTTGGGTGGTGGAAGATGATTACGACAGCGAATTCCGCTATTCCGGCAGCCCGATCCCTGCGTTGCAGGGCCTGAGCAGCGATGCGCCGGTGATTTACATCGGGACGTTCAGCAAAACGCTGTACCCGGCGATGCGCATCAGTTACGTCGTTTTACCGCGGCCTCTCGCTTCGCGCCTCAAGATTGCGCACTCCGAGTTGTACCGGGCGGGTAACGGATTAACGCAACTTACGCTGGCTGAATTTATCCGAGAAGGCCATTACGCGGCCCATATCCGCCGGATGCGGCTGATTTATGGCAAGCGGCGTAACGCCCTGACGCGGTTGATTGAGCAGGAACTCGGGCCGGAGTTTTTAATTGAAAACAGCAATGCCGGGCTGCATCTGATTTTGTCGCTACCGGATTCGATTGATGACGTGGCTCTCAGCGCAGAGCTGGAACAAAAGCACGTTCTGACCCGTCCACTTTCCGCGTATTACCTGCGTCCTGCTCCGCGGCGCGGGCTTTTGCTCGGCTATGGCGGCGTTTCTGAGGAAGAAATTGTGCCTGCGTTCGGGCATATCGTGGATTGTCTGCGGCGCAGGCTGCAATCTTGTAGTGCAACGGATGAACTGGCGAAGTTTACCGCATCGGAAACAAGCGACTTGCCTGATCCTGCGTAATTCCTTTTTTGCATTGCTAGCAATAACTCGGTTTAATTAAAAAATAGCAATAAAATTCATAAGCCTGCGAGAATTCTCTCAGGCTCATTTTTTGTGGTTTTTTGCTGAAAAATGCTTGTTACCGTTTCGGGCGGGTGGTAAAGATTTTAATAACGCCACACAAACAGTCCTTCTGAGGATGTTTTATGCATGATTTGTGCCGGGTTGCGTCATCCACTTTTCAGTATTTTTCTTCGCGGAGTGCCTGTTATGAGAACGTATGTCAGCTTCAAAAATATCAAGAAGAGCTATGACGGCGATAAACTGGTCGTTAAAAACCTCAATCTTGATGTCCATGAGGGTGAGTTTTTAACGCTGCTTGGCCCGTCAGGTTCCGGCAAGACAACCAGCCTGATGATGCTTGCAGGGTTTGAAACACCGACTCAGGGCGAAATTCTGCTGCGCGATAAACCTTTGCATAATTTGCCTCCGCATCAGCGTGATATCGGGATGGTTTTCCAGAATTACGCCTTATTCCCGCACATGACGGTGGCTGAAAATCTGGCGTTTCCGCTGACAATCCGCCGTCTGAACAAGACAGACATCAAGGAGAAAGTTGATCGCATTCTGGACATGGTCAAACTGAAACCACTGGCAGATCGCTATCCGGCACAAATGTCCGGCGGCCAACAGCAACGTGTCGCCCTCGCCCGTGCGCTGGTATTCGAACCGAAACTGGTACTGATGGATGAACCACTTGGTGCGCTGGACAAACAGTTGCGCGAACATATGCAAATGGAAATTAAGCAATTGCACCAGATGCTGGATCTGACCATTGTGTACGTGACACACGATCAGAGCGAAGCGATGACCATGTCTGACCGCGTGGCGGTGTTTAACGATGGCGTAATCCAGCAGATGGACAGCCCGAGTGTGATTTACGAAAAACCGGATAATGCGTTTGTCGCGCAGTTCATCGGAGAAAATAACAGCCTGCTGGCCACCAACATGGCGGCCGAAGGTGATTTTTATCGTGCGTCGCTGGATGATGGCACTATCCTGCGTGCGGTAAAAATTCGTCCGAGTTCACCCGGTAAGAAAATTTTGCTCTCAATCCGCCCTGAACGGATCAGTATCAACAATCCTCAGCCGGGGATGGAACAGGTCAAAGCGCGGATTAAACAATTCATCTATTTGGGCGACCATGTCCGTATGATGACTGAAGTTGCCGGTCAGGATAATTTTATGGTTAAGCTTTCAGCCGCGCACTTGAATCCGGAATGGAAAGCCGGATCAGAAGTTCTGCTTTCCTGGCTGCCGGAACATCTGCGCGCCCTCGATGTTGTGACTCATTAATTCTGGCCCTTCAAATCCCTGAATCTTTCAATCCCAAAATCCCGAGATTTTATAATCTTGGGATTTGGCTATCTCTACATCATAAAATCTTGTCATCTTGTCATCTTGTCATCTTGTCATCTTGTCATCATAAGATAAATCCCAGAATCCTCGCATCTCAACATCCTGAAACACATCATCTTGCATGATTCTGAAATCTCAGAATTCCGTTACTATTCGTATCATTAACCTTCGTAAAACGCTGACTGAATCCCGTGATTTTATGATTTCATAATCCTGAGATGAAGATTCTGTAATCTTAGAATATTGTACACTCCATCCAAAAGATTTTAGAATCCCCGAATCCCAACACGCCTTATAAAATCCTAACATCCTGAGATTTCGCTTCATAATCATGTAATCTCAGAATCCTTTACAGTGATTCAGGAATCCTGAAATCATTATGTACCGGCTCAAATTGTTAACATAAGCTATTGATTTATATTATATGATTACATAATCTCGTAATCTCATCGGAGAATCTTATAATCCTGATATCTCATAAAAAATCCTGGAATCACGAGATAATGATACTACTCGGCTTTGCTATTCTGCGTTGACTATAGAATCCTGGAATCCCAGCAAGGATTACAAGAGCATGTAATCCTGATATTCTGCCTTCCGGTAACATCAGCCAGTTAACCAGTGAAATGCACAGCAGCCCAGGATTCTAAAATCCTGCAATCATAATATCCCCGGCTGCTTATTGCAGGATTCCATCATCTCAGGAATATCCGAATCATATAATCCTGTAACCAGTGGGATTCAGTAATATCCTGTGATTTTATAATCCCGAAATCTTAAGATTCAAGAATACTCAAATCCCTGCAATACCTATCCTGGAATATTAGAATCGCGAGATGGTGAGATGGTGAGATGGTGAGATGGTGAGATGGTGAGATGGTGAGATGGTGAGATGGTGAGATGGTGAGATGGTGAGATGGTGAGATGGTGAGATGGTGAGATGGTGAGATGGTGAGATGGTGAGATGGTGAGATGGTGAGATGGTGAGATTTTCCTGGCTACTGTTTCGGACGTCAACACCAGCCGAAACTTTTTTGGCAAAATCTTTTGCAGGGTTCATGCGCTTGCCAATCTCAAGATCTCAGAATCCTGAAATCACAAGATAGCGAAATTCTGATGGCTTCATGTTCATACCATTGCTCTCTGTGAGACAGACTCCATCCCAAGCCAGTAGTAATCCTGACATCCCAAAACCCTAGGATGATGAGATTCTGAAATCACAACATCCTGAACATAGTATCGTCCTTGTATTCTGTGAAATGGTAATCATGTAATCCTGAAATCACAGGATTTTATAATTCGGTAATCCTAAAATATTGAAATCATCGGATGTAAACCTTATAGTAGTGCTTCAATCCTGTGATTCATGGATTTTTAAATCCCAGAATCCTATGATTACACAAATATTGAATCCCGAAATCACCTAAGTCTGGGATTCATTTGTCTTCATTTAGCGCTTCATCAAGAGGTTGTTATGGCAGCGAAAATTATTTCTTTCCTGAACGGGAAGGGCGGGGTAGGGAAAACCACGACGTCGATTAACATCGCAACCTGTCTTGCCCGGCAAGGGCATAAAGTTGTGATGGTCGATACCGATCCACAGGGAAGCATCAGCAACTGGTACGACGAAACAAAATGCAAGTTTGACCTGGCTGAAGCCGCATCTGAAAAAGAAGTCTATACCGTACGCAAACAGCTGAAAGAATATGATTACGTCGTCATCGACGGAGCTGCAGCAATCTCTGCAATTTCATCCGCAGCCGTCATGGTCAGTGATTTAGTGCTGATCCCCGTGACACCGTCACCTTTAGATTTCGCAGCCTGCGGCGCAATACTTGCCGTTGTCGAGGCACGTGAAAATTTACAGCCTGTCATCGCGCGTTTTCTTATCACCAAGAAAGTCGCATCCGCTAAGATGCTGGAAGTCCTGAAGGAATCCATTGCTGATACAGGCGTTCCGGCACTGCGCACAGGCACCACGCAGCGCCAGGTTTACATCCGTACCATGATGGATGGCGGAACAGTCTTCGATACAACGGACGGTAATGCGAAAGGCGAGATTGAAATTATGACCAAAGAAATTACGGAGTTGTTGAAATGAAAATGAAACTTGGCCAGCACAGACAACTGACTACAGCACTGGACGCTGTCGCAAAGCCGCCTGCTTCCGTGAAGAAGTTGCAGACTAACATCGATGAAGAACTGCATCGCCGGTTCAAAACCAGCTGCTTCCTGCAGGATCGCGAGATGAAAGACGTTCTGACAGAGCTGATCCAAGCCTGGTTGGTCACTAACGAACGTTCCTGATCGTTTGTACTGTCTGGATCGGGCCTTCTGAGGCCCGTTTCTGTGGTTAAAGTCCGCCAGCCCTCACTCTGCCTGTTGTTATCACTTCCCTGTCTCTTCCTCAAAAGCGTCGCCTGTATCTATCAGGATCCCAAGATCAAATAGTGTTTTGTTTATTTTATAAGTTTAGATCTTTCTCTTTAAGGGTGGTTTTTTCTTATATTTATCAGTGCAGTATAAGCTGTCTTGTGGATGAATTTCCTGTCCCAAGTGGAGATCCTTCCTGCTGGATGTGGATCCTTTTCATGATCAATGTAGAGCTTTTTCCTGTGGATAATTTCCTTACAGATCAGTCCAGTAAATACGTGGAGTGTTTTTCTGTGGATAGCTTCCTTCACCATCATAATGAACCCACAACAGCTTAGATTTAACGCTAACGTATTGCCAGTCATCATTTTTCTGATACGTGGAGTAATTTCCTGATCACCACAAGATCGCTAATGTGGAGATATTTCCTGTGACAGCGTCACGTTGTGTCACGTAACAGGGAGAGGATCATCCTGGCCAGGCATAATCAGCTTCAGAAATCGGTATCCGGGCAGCAGAGCAGGGCATATGTGGAAGCTTTTCCTGATCCAGTTTATCTATATGTGGAGACATTATCTGATCTGATGGACGTTACGCATAAGATTACTGAAAAAATAGTACTTTAAAAACAGTGAATTAGAATAATGGTGACGTTGTCACGCACGTATATGTGGAAGAATTATCTGATCAAACGTCGGTGAGTTGGCGCTAACTGTCCTATCAGAGAACGCCTCCGGTGAGATACGTGGAAGATTTTCCTGATCCGTTGATTTGCTATACGTGGAAAGATTTCCTGAGATCGTAACACCTCCTTTATGTGGAGTAATTTCCTGATTACCGATCGCGTATTCCCAAATGTGGAGACATTTTCTGATCCCAGGACGAGCTTACGTGGAAAGTTTTCCTGTAGATCCTGTTTCAGACAGGGAAAGGACCGGGTTGATGAAATGAGAAGGGGATCACAAAGCCGGTTCCGGTCAGTTAACGTGCTATTCAGGCTTACATGTGGAAGAATTTTCTGTTCGACAGGGGAGGTTAGCGCGTATTGCGGATATTCATGGCTGGAGATCTTCAGTGCTATAAGTGGAGTAATTTCCTGTAAAAAGCGAGCCGATCCAGCATGTTAAAAAAAGGATCCCAAATGGCGTGGAAAATCATATGTGGAAGTTTTTCCTGATCGATGTTTTCGGATCCTTTGCTAATCATATGAAATTAAAGAAATAAATAACGCTTGTTTTTACTTTACGGCAGTATTTTTTATGTGGAATAATTTACCCACTTTCCACTTATGGATCCTGCTACATGGAACTGAATAAACTCACCGTAGTTCAGGGGAACGATCTTCTTGAAGGCGCCTACAGCGTTACTCTGGATGAAATGCGCTTGCTTAACCTGGCGCTGGCACAAATTGATAGCAGGAAACCTCAGCCGGACACGTTATATCGACTTTTCCCTCAGGATTACCAGCGGATCTACGGGGTAAACCCGACCAGCAGCCATCGCCAGTTGCGTGAAGCTGCAGAAAGCCTGATGAAAAAGCCGGTCACCATCTACAAACCGGATACGAAAACCGGAAAGGTCCGTACCGTTCAGCTTTCGTGGTTCTCGCGGCTGGAATACGTCAGCAGCGATGATCACAGCGCCGTTGTACTGAGATTCGGTCAGGACGTCGCACCGTATCTGTATGAATTAAAAGAGTCTTTTACCAAACTCAATTTTGCTAATATCGCAAAACTGGATACGCCGTTCTCCGTGCGCCTGTATGGCTGGTTAATCAAAGCCAAAAACCTCTACGGGCGACGCAGCGGCAAAGCCATAGAAGTGACGCTGGATCTCAACTGGATGCGTGAGAAGGCCGGTCTGGCGGGTAAATACGAGGACTATCGTGACTTCCGCCAGAAGCTGCTTGAACCGACGATCAACCGGATCAACGCCAATACCGATATTTCTGTGGTCTGGGAGCCAGTGAAGCAGGGCAGAACCGTGGTGTCGATCAAGTTCGCCTATGTCGATGAGTCCGCGCCAGAAGCCAGCAAACCGCTGCGCCCGCGCTTACCACGCCGTCCGCGCGCGGTGGCAGGCTCTGCGCTGGAAGGCGAGTGGGCACGCCGTTGTATCACCATCTTCGAAGAATATCGTGAGAAATTAAGTGCTTACGACGTAGAAGAAAAGGCGACGTTACCGGATCTGCGCAAGCTTTCAGGCTGGTACAAGCTGATTGGCGAGAAGAGCAAACAAAAAGAGATCCTCTCCGAAGTCAGTTCCCGCAGTAAGAAAACCGCCGCCTGACAGTCTGGCCGGAAAGCATTCGGAAATGAACGGCGTATCTTCGATGAGATACGCCGTTTTTCTTTGTATGGATCCGAAGTGTTAAGACGTCCTTCACAGTTAACTCACTGATTATCATGATCTATATAGTTAGTGAGTACTTACTGGGTGTGGGCAGGAAATCCTTCCACATTAGCCGTTTTGGCGGCTTTTTCAGCGTACTGCTCAAAAGCTATAAGCCATATTTTTTCGTTGTTAGACAAGGACAAACCCCAACCTTACTCTTCGTCATGTTTTGTAAACCTATTGCACACTTATTGATGAGGGATGTCACTTGGCTACGTTACTCACTTCTGCCCCCGCGCAATCAGTCTCCCGCGCGCGCCGCAACGCTTCTTTTAAAATCGCATTGCTGGCCAGCGCCGTAATGTTTTCTTCTTTATCCTTTGCGGACGATGTTCTCAAAGAAGGCATCACGCCGGCCACAGACGCCAGCCAGGTTCCTGCCGCCGCAAAACTGCGTACAGACACCGTGATCGCCGGGATCTCCGAACCGCAGGGGATTTTTAACCCTTACTTCTTCGTGAATGGCTGGGATGAAAACGTCACCAACGTGATTTTCGCCCGCCTGATTGACTGGGACAGTCAGGGCAAACTGGTTCCGGGTCTGGCAGAAAGCTGGACGGTCAGCCCGGACGGCAAAACCTACACCATCAAACTGCGGCCGAACCTCAAGTACAGCGATGGTTCTGCGCTGACGGCGGAAGATGTCGCGTTCACACTGACCGTGTTGTATGACCCGAAATATGATGGCGATACCGATATCACGCTGGCGCATATTGCCGGTGGCGATGACTATAAACAGGGCAAAGCGGACAGCGTCAGCGGCCTGAAAGTCATCGACCCGCTGACCTTACAGGTGACGACCACCCAACCGGGCGCGACCACGCTGCAAAAAATCGGCGGGCCGGTGCTGTCAAAAGCTTACTACGGGAAAGATTATCAGCGCGGAAATCTCGACACCCTGCGCACGCTGCACGGCAAACCACTGGGTAACGGCCCATACGTTTACGACAAATACATTCCGGGGCAGGAGATCCGTTTCCATGCCAACAAAAACTATTATCGCGGCACGCCTCCGACGCCACGTTTCATTTATCGCGTCACCAATCCGTCGACCAACTTCCAGCTGTTCCAGACCGGTGATACTGATTACGACGCCTTTACGTCACGCCCGGATGATATCGAACAGCTGAAACTCCTCGGTTTTGCGAACATCAACCTGTACGGATCCAGCGATTACAGCAAGATTGAGTTCAACCTGCATCGCCCTATATTGCAGGATGTGAAAGTTCGCCAGGCGCTGATCTACGGTCTGGATCGCCAGAAACTGATCGACGTGGTGTATCAGGGCTACGGCACCGTGGCTATCGAGCCGATCGCACCAATCTCCTGGGCGTATAACACCGACGGCGTGAATCCGTACAAATTCGATCCGGCGCAGGCCAACAAATTATTGGATGAAGCGGGCTGGAAAACCGGCACGGACGGGATCCGTGTGAAAGACGGCAAGCGTCTGGAACTGACGCTGCTGGTCAGCAAAAAAGTGCTGAACGACGCGCTGATCCCGATTGCCAAAGAGGATTACCAGAAAATCGGTGTGCTGCTGAAACCGCAGGTCGTGGATTTCAACGCGCTGATGTCACAGCGTAAAGCGGGGAATTACGATCTGGCGTCATTCAGCACCAGTACGCTCAACGATCCGCACGACGGCGTCTGGGATTACTACAGCACCGAGGCGAAAGAGCAGGGCTATAACAATCCTGAAGTGGATAAGCTGATCAACGAAGGCAATGCGACGCTCGATATCGAAAAACGTAAGCCGGTTTACCACGAACTGTACAAAGTTCTGGCGAACGATCCGCCGGTGATCCTGCTCGGCAACCGTAAAATTCTGTCGGCCAGCAGCGCCCGCGTGACCGGTTTCAAACCGGATATTTACAACGGCCTGACCGGCAGTCTGCCGGATGTCAAAATCGTTAAATAATCAGAAATCACGTTGCTGCCGGTCTTTACCGGCAGCTTCAATGAGAAAGTCATGAGAAATTTCATTCTGCGTCGTTTGCTTCAAACCATTCCGATGTTGTTCCTCGCTTCACTGCTGATCTTCATGCTGTTCGCCAAAACGCCGGGCGATTTTATCGACGGCAATATCACCCTGACCGCACAGCGTGCAGCCGAACTCAAAGCGTTATACGGCCTCGATCAGCCGCTGCTTAGCCGCTATCTGCACTGGCTGGGAAACCTGCTTCAGGGCGATCTGGGCTTCTCGCTGCAATACCAGATCCCGGTGAGTCAGTTGCTGAATCAGTACATCTGGAACTCCTTCCTGCTGGCGACGATCGCGATGGTGCTGTACTGGGGGATCGCGCTGGCGGTGGGCATTGTTTCTGCTATGAAACCGTATTCGCTGTTTGATCACGTCGTCAGCGTGGTGATATTCGCGGCGATGTCATTCCCGACGTTTTTCCTTTGCCTGCTGTTGATCAAATGGTTTGCGGTTGATCTCCACTGGTTGCCGGTCGGCGGCATGACCAATACCGGCAGCGATGCCACCGGCTGGGCCTGGGTGATGCAGGTCGCGGCACATCTGGTGTTACCGGTGATTGCGCTGGTGATGCTTCAGGCGGGCAGCCTGACGCGCTATTTCCGCGCCAGCATGCTGGACGTTGTGCGCATGGATTTCATCCGCACCGCGCGCGCCAAAGGGCTGCGTGAACGCACGGTCATTTTTAAACACGCACTGCGGAACGCACTGTTACCGATTATCACGCTGTTAGGATTCGAACTGCCGGGGCTGTTTTCCGGGGCGCTGATCACCGAAAAAGTCTTTAACTGGCCGGGCGTGGGGCACATTCATATTGATTCGCTGGCAGCGCGCGACTATCCGGTGCTGATGGGATTTACGCTGTTTCTGGCGGTGCTGACCATTCTGGGCAACCTGATTGCCGATGTGCTTTATGCGTGGGCTGACCCGCGTATTCGTGTGAGGTCGTGATGTTTGGATCATTATTTTCCACTAACCGCCGGCTTCGTGAAGCGGAAATTCCGGCGATGGCGCAGGTGACACCGTCACCGTGGCAGCAGGCCTGGAAATCATTGCGCCAGAACCGGCTGGCGATGTTTTGCCTCATCCTTCTGCTGGTCATGGCGGTCTGGTGCATAGTGGGCCCTTACTATTCGCCATGGCGCGATGACGCCACCGATGCGCTGATGATTAATAAAGCGCCAAATGCCGATCACTGGCTGGGCACCGATTTTCTGGGACGCGACGTCTACACGCGGCTGCTGCTGGCCGGACGCATTTCGCTGATCATCGGCCTGCTCACTATGTTGCTCTCCGTGACGCTCGGGTATCTGATGGGCGCGGTTTCGGGGTATCTGGGCGGGGTCGCCGACAAAATCATCATGCGTTTTGCCGATCTGGTGATGACCATTCCGAGCCTGCCGCTGCTGATTGTGATGGGCGCGATGCTTTCGGAACTCGATTTCTCGCCGGATTCCCGCGTCTACATGGTGATCGTGATGCTTAGCTTGCTGGAATGGCCGAAACTGGCGCGTCTGGTGCGCGGGCAAATCCTGTCCCTGCGCGAGCGTGATTTCATGCTGGCGACGCAGGTGCTCGGGCTGTCCGCGCGCCGTCGTCTGTTCGGCCATCTGTTGCCCAATACCGTGCCCATTCTGGTGGTAATGGCGACGATGGCGGTGGCAAACGCCATTCTCAGTGAATCGGCGCTCAGCTATCTCGGGCTGGGCGTGGTGCCGCCGACGCCTTCATGGGGAAACATGATGGACGCGGCCAACAGCCTGATCGACTTCCAGCGCCGTCCGTGGCTGTGGATGCCGCCGGGTGTGGCGATTTTTATCACCGTTATTGCGATTAACGTGCTGGGCGATGGCCTGCGTGATGCACTTGATCCTAAGATGAAACGGAGCCAAAAATGACTGAACCGTTGATCCGTTTTAATCAGCTTTCGCTGTCATTTTCCAGCGATCAGGGGCGCGTGCGTGCGGTGCAGGATGTCACGTTTGACGTTCAGGCCGGGCAAACTGTCGGCATTGTGGGTGAATCCGGTTGCGGGAAAAGCGTCACGGCGATGTCGCTGATGGGATTATTACCGCCGCAGGCCGCGCGCATTGATGGTGGCGAAATCCTGTTTCAGGGGCGTGATTTGCTGAAACTGCGCCCGTCGCAGATGGCGGATTTACGCGGCAACCAGCTGGCGATGATTTTTCAGGAACCGATGACCGCGCTGAATCCGGTGCTGACCATTGGTGAACAGCTGGTCGAGCCGCTGATCCGCCATCTCGGGGAATCGCCAAAATCGGCCTGGGAAAAGGCAACGAAGATGATCACTGAGGTCGGGCTTGCGCGTGCAGAAAGCCTGATGACCAGCTATCCGCACCAGCTTTCGGGCGGCATGTTACAGCGCATCATGATCGCGATGGCGCTGAGCTGTAAGCCGCAGTTACTGATCGCCGATGAGCCCACGACGGCGCTGGACGTTACCGTGCAGGCGCAGATCTTAGGGCTGTTACGCGATCAGGCGCGGCAAAATCGTATGGCGCTGATGCTGATTACGCATGATCTGGGCGTGATTGCGCAGATGGCCGATTACGTTGTAGTGATGTACGCCGGGAAAATTGTTGAGCAGGGCGCAACGGCGGAGGTGCTGCGCAATCCGCTGCATCCGTACACGCAGGGTCTGATCGCGTCGCGGCCCACGCCGGGCGAGCGCCGTCGGCGTTTGTATTCCATTCCCGGTCAGGTGCCGGATCTGGCGGCGCTCCCGCCGTACTGTGCGTTTACCGATCGTTGCGAACGCGCCACCGACCGCTGTCGTCAGGGGATCCCGCTGCTGGAAGGGCGGTCGCGGCAGGCGGCCTGTTTTTACAGCGGGCTGAGTCCGGCGAATGAAACGACGCAGAAGGAGTTGCAGGCATGAGTACCGACAATCTGATGAGTTCCGACTACCTGATAGAAGTGGACGGCCTGAAGAAACACTTCCCGATCCGTGACGGCGTTTTCGGGCAGGAAACCGGGCAACTGCGTGCGGTGGATGGCGTCAGTTTTAACATCCGCAAAGGCACGATTTTCGGGCTGGTGGGCGAATCCGGCAGCGGCAAAACCACCGTCGGCAGAACGCTGCTCGGGCTGTACGACAAAACGGCAGGCAGCGTGAAGTTTCGCGGTGAGGATTTGCACCGGCTCAAACCGAAACAGCTGAAAGCCCTGCGACCGAAAATTCAGCTGGTGTTTCAGGATCCCTACAGTTCGCTGAATCCGCGTATTCGTATTGGTGACGCGATCGGCGAAGCGATGCTGGAACATAAACTCTGCTCACGCGCTGAACTGCACGGCAAAGTGCTGGACGTGATGAAAATCTGCGGGCTGTCGCCGCTGCATTACAACCGGTTTCCGCATGAGTTTTCCGGCGGACAACGCCAGCGTATTGGCATTGCGCGGGCGCTGATCCTGCAACCGGAATTCATTATTGCCGACGAGCCGATTTCCGCGCTCGACGTCTCGATTCAGGCGCAGATCATCAACTTGTTCTCAGATTTACGCGACGATCACGGCGTGACATTTTTGTTTATCTCGCACGATCTGGGCGTGGTGGAACATCTGTGTGACGACGTGGCGGTAATGTATCTGGGGCAACTGGTGGAAACCGCGAGCCGCGATGCTTTATTCCGCCAGCCTTTGCATCCGTATACGCAGGCGTTACTGGCCGCCGTGCCGACGCTTGATCCTGACAGCGAGCCGGTGGCAATGGTCAGCGGTGAAATTCCGGATCCGTCAAAACCGCCGTCCGGCTGTCGTTTCCATACCCGCTGCCCGCGAGCGACCGAACGTTGCCGCGCTGAAATTCCGTTACTGCGTGAAGTGGAAAGCGGTCACCGCGTCGCCTGCCATCTTGTGTGATTTCCGGTTCTTTCCCGCCGCGGCTGGCGTCACTCTTCCAGTATGCGGCGGGCTTCACTCTGCATTTTCTGCCCGACGTTTTGCGTCACCTCAATCACCTTTTGCGTCGCAGGCGAAAGAAACGCGCCTTCCCGCCAGGTAATTCCCACGCGGCGCGGCATCATCAGCTGATCGTTATCAATGCGTATCAGCCGGGAAATAAACTCTTCCTCGACCAGAATGTTTTCAGAAAGAAAACTGAGCAGGCCACTTTTGGCGATCAAACCGGGCACTGACGCCAGCGAGCTGATTTCCACTTTAACGTCCGGCAGCGGGCAATGATTTTCATAGAACATCTTGTCCAGCCACTGGCGCATCGACACGGTTTTGGCCGGTAAAATCCAGCCGTAACGGCTCATGTCACGCAGCGAAACCGGCCTGCCCGCCAGCGGGTGGTCGCGTGACGCCGCCACGACCACGCGATCGGCGGTGACCGGCACCTGAACCACCGGGCTTTCATAGTTGACCAGCGGCCCGATAATAATGTCGATGACGTGGCGCTCCATCAGCGTAAACAACACGTCATTCATGCCGATCTGGATTTCAAGTTTGACGTTGGGAACCTGTAACTGAAGCGTTTTGCAGATTTCCGGCAGCAAAAATTGCGTCGCGGAACCCGACACGCCGACACGCACAATCCCGCCTGCGCCGCTGCTCAGTTCCGTCATGACTTCGGCCATTTCAAGGTAGGAATTTTGCAGCGCCAGACCCCGCTGATAAAGAATGCGACCCGCCTCGGTCAGTTCCAGACCCCGGCCGGCTCTTTTAAACAATTTAATGCCGAGTTCTTTCTCCAAACGGGTGATAGATTTCGACAGCGCGGGCTGAGTAATATTTAAATTTTGTGACGCAAGTCTCAAATTCATCATCTCCGCAGCGGTGACAAAATAATCTAAGTCCCTGTTATTAATCATACATTCCTGAAATTCATCGGTTTGGTAAAAAAATATAGTAGAAGGCATGAGAGACGCGGTCAATAATCTCGCGATCTTTGCAGGGGCGTGAGCGTCTCCGCAATCCGAACGCCAGTGAATTCACCTGTTTTATGTAAAATAAGAAACTAAGCGCATCTATGAAAATTGTTAATTTCATTATCAGTAAAGAACACACCAAAAGCTTCGGCATCTTCCGGACAGACGGCATTATCGATGTCGGCCGTCACTCGGGTTGCCGGGATATTAACGAATTCATGGCGCATCATCAGCTTGACGAATTACAGCGCTATGCGCAGCTTCCGGCCGATCTCCAGCCCGACGACATCAGCTTTCTGCCGGTGATTGATCGTCCGGGCAAAATCTTCGGCGTGGGCATGAACTACGCCGAAAAGCGCAAAGAGTTTAACGAAACCAGCGATGCGCCGACGTTGTTTGTCCGCTTCGCGGATTCACAGGTCGGGCATAACGGCACCGTCATCAAACCGTCGTCGACGAATGAATTCGATTACGAAGGTGAACTGGCGATTGTGATCGGGCGTACCGGACGCAATATTTCCGCAGAGGATGCACTGAGTCATATCGCCGGTTACAGCTGTTATATGGATGGTTCGGTGCGCGACTGGCAGCATAAATGGTATACCGCCGGAAAAAACTGGCCGTCGACAGGGGCGTTTGGCCCGTGGATGGTGACGCCGGATGAAGTGGGTGATCCGCAAAATCTGAGCATTAAAACCTGGCTCAACAACCGGCTGGTGCAGGACGACACAACCGCCAATATGGTTCACACCATTCCGCAAATCATCGCCTATATCAGTACGTTTACGCAGCTTTCGCCGGGCGATGTGATCATGACCGGTTCACCGGGCGGTGTCGGTAAAACCCGCGTCCCGCCGCTGTTCCTCCATGAAGATGACATCATTGAAGTGGAAATTGAGAACATTGGCCGTCTGACCAACCGGATCGAAAATTCGCCGCTGTCTGAAGTCGTACGTTCAAAAACAGCGGCCTGATGACATCAGCGGGTTTGGTTCACCAGAGGCACCGATTTTTCGGTGCCTTTTCCTTTTACGACCATCAGATACGTCAGTGTAAATGACAGCCCCAGCGACAGCACCACGCCCATCACGATGTAGATGAAATAAGGACCGATGTAGGCAGGCAGGCTGAAAATGCTCGACAGAATATAGCCGTACAACCGCACCCCGAAGAACGCGATAAATGCTGACGCCACTGAACTGCTGATGGTGGTGGCGATAAACGCCTTTTTGTAGCGTGTCAGCACGCCAAACAGCGCCGGTTCAGTAATCCCCAGCAGCCCGGAAATCGCCGCCGACAGCACCACAGATTTTTGCTCGCGGGTTTTCACGTGGAAATAAATCGCGAAAGTCGAACCGGCAATCGCCATGTTGGCCATAAACATCATCGGCATCAGCATGTCCCAGCCCTGATCGGTGAAGTTCTGCAAGGCAATTGGCGTCATGGCGTGATGCATTCCGGTGAGGATCGCCACCGGGCGGATCGCGCCGACAATAAAACCGGCAAACACCGATGACACTTCAAACAGCCCCTGAATGCCCAGCGCCAGCAGTTTACCGAGATAAATTCCGGCCGGGCCAATCACCGTCAGCGAAACCAGCGCCGCAATAAATAACGTCAGCGTTGGCGTGAAGACCGTTTTCAGCACGTCCGGCATAATTTTGTCCACCCAGCGGTGGATGTAGCTCAGCGCCAGCACCGAGAAAATCACCGGGATCACGCTGGCCGAATAGTTAAAGACCGAAACCGGCAATATATCCATAAAATACAACGCAGTCGGCGCGCCTGCAGTATGGCTGGCGAGCGCTTTTGCGGCGTCGATCAGCGTCGGATACATCAGGCAGGCGGCGACTGCGGCGGCCAGATATTCATTGGTTTTGAAAATTCTCGCGGCGGAGACCGCCAGAAAGAATGGCAGAAAATAGAAAACGCCGCTGGCAATCAGATCGATGATCATCACGGTTTCGCTTTTCGCCGAAATCACCTTGAGGGCGATTAAACCGGCCAGCAAACCTTTGATCATCCCCGCGCCTGCGATGGCCGGAACGATCGGGCCAAACACGCCGGACACCGTGTCCATGAACATCGAGATCAGGCTTTTACGCGCATTTGTGGAAACATTTCCTGTTGGCTTTGACGCCGGATCCAGCTGCGAAACTATCGCTTCGTACCAGGTATTCACTTTCGTGCCGACAATAATCTGCACCTGACCGCTCTGACTTTGCGCGCCCAAAACGCCGGGCAGATTTTTAATCTCATCCCACGCCACTTTATTTTCGTCAGCTAAATCAAAACGCAGACGGGTCATGCAATGCCAGACTTTATTAATATTTTCTGCACCGCCGACACCTTTAATAACGGACTGCATTATTTCTGTATTCACCCTGAACCCCGCGACGGAAATTGTATTTTAATTCTCAGATGGGAAGGGAGTGTAATGAGCGTGGTTTTTAAAAACAAACCAATAAAACAGGATCTCTGTCACACAATCCTATCTTATAGCCTGATTGAGCAGGGTTTGTTGATAATTGGTCTGGTTTTTAGCGGTAATTAGCCGGTCTTTCAAACCAAAATAAAAGTCTGAAATTAAGGTTTACAGCCGGGCGTAAAATACGGTGAAATAACCGCAATACGAATATTCCCGCGCTCTTTCCTTAAAGGAGTTGAGGGCCATTATTAAGGATTTTCCATGAAGCCTGTGCTGATTACGCATATTGAATGCCAGATAACGCGCCCCGATCGCCATAATTTAGTGGTCGTCAGAATTGAAACGGACGGCGGTGTTTTCGGGCTGGGCTGCGCCACATTCCAGCAGCGTCCGCTGGCGGTGAAACTGATGGTCGATGAATACCTCAAACCGCTGCTGATGGGCCGCGATGCAAATCACATCGAAGATTTATGGCAGATGATGATGGTGAACGCGTACTGGCGTAACGGGCCGGTGATCAACAACGCCATCGCGGGCATTGATATGGCGCTGTGGGACATCAAAGGCAAGCTGGCGAATATGCCGCTGTATCATTTATTCGGCGGTAAATCGAAAGATGCGGTGACCGCGTACAGCCACGCGGCGGGCGAAACGCTGGAAGATCTTTACGGCGAAGTGGATCGTCTTCTGGGAGAAGGTTACCGTCACATCCGTTGTCAGCTGGGCTTTTACGGCGGCAATGCGCGCGATTTCCACACCACGCGCGAACCGGCGGCGGGCGCATATTACGATCAGGATCAGTACATGGATAACACGCTCGCCATGTTTAAAGCGCTGCGTGAAAAATACGGCAATCAGTTCCACATTCTGCATGACGTTCACGAGCGTCTGTTCCCGCAACAGGCGGTGCAGTTTGCTAAAGGGGTGGAACAATATCGGCCGTATTTTATTGAAGATATCTTGCCGCCGGATCAAAACGAATGGCTGGCGCAGATCCGCAGCCAGACCGCTGTGCCGCTGGCCACCGGCGAACTTTTTAATAATCCTGCGGAATGGAAGGATCTGATCATCAACCGCAGGATCGACTTTATCCGCTGTCACGTTTCGCAAATCGGCGGCATCACGCCCGCACTGAAACTGGCGCATTTCTGCCAGAGCTTTGGCGTGCGTCTGGCCTGGCATTGCCCGCCGGACATGACGCCGATCGGCGCTGCGGTGAATACGCACCTGAATATTCATCTGCATAATTCTGCGATCCAGGAATTCGTTGCTTATCCGCCCAATACGCAGCAGGTTTTCCCCGGCGCACAGGCACCGGTAAACGGGTATTTTTATCCGTGTGAAGAAGCCGGGATCGGCGTGGATTTCAACAGCGAGGCGGCGAATGAATTTCCGGTGGTGTATCGCCCGCATGAATGGACGCAAAGCCGCCTGCCCGACGGCGTGATCCACACGCCTTAAGTCTGGCGAAACGCCAGATTATCCTGATTAAACGGGATGACGTAAGTGCATGAATAATCGATATCGAGGATATCGCTGAACGCGTAAACGCGGCCGCCCTGCAAAATCCCTCTGTTGGTGATCTGCATGGCGGCGATGCCTTTCTTGCAGCCCAGCAACTGCGCCTGCTCTTTGCTGACGGTGACCGCCTGATAACGGGTGAGGGAATGCGAAATCGCGAAGCCTTTATTCAGAACGTATTGCTGAATGGAATGCTCGATCGTTTTCTGATTCAGATCTGCAAAACCTTCGGCGGGCATCCGCGAATACTCAATTTGTACGTTGCGCTGGCTGATGCGCCGCAGACGGGTAAACGCCCAGATAAAATCATCCGCGGTTAAATCGAAAACCTGCTGTTCTTCCCGATCCGGCCGCCGCTTGTGCAATTCCAGCATTTTGAAACTGATGTCGGTGAATTTCTTCTCCGTAATCGAGTTGTACACCAGCGGATTGCTGCTGACGCCCGCATTGATATAAATCCCCGAGCCTTGCACGATCCGCACCGCGCCGATACTCACCAGTTTTTCCAGCGCCTTGCGTACGGTAAACCGCGACACGCCATATTCTTCCGCCAGCTGGCGCTCCGGCGGCAACTTTTCCGGCAGAGATCCGCTGTGCTGATAAATCTTGCTCAGCAAATCCTGAGCGATAAATTCACTTTTTTTCATCGGCGCCTGGCTTATTTGAGACCGGAAGATCGGGAACGCATTGAAACATGCGACAGGCAGAAAGGGCAAATTACGGCCTGAAGGCTGTATTGGGTTTTTACAGCTTATAGGGTGTAGAGGATATTTTAATATTATCCGCTTTAGAGGATAGAAATTGATTTATCCCTTGCAGGGGATATACTGAAAATATCCGCCAGGGAGGATAATATGAATATAACTTCAACAAAAATGTTGGCCAATGCACTGCGGAATGAGCGTAAAAAGCGCAAACTGAGCCAGAGTAAAACCGCTGAGACCATGGGCCTGAAACAGTCCACGGTTTCTGAATTTGAAAATTACCCGGATGGAACCCGGTTGGAAACACTGTTTAAACTGCTCGCTGCGCTGGATTTAGAGCTGCAGATAGCGCCAAGAAACAGTGATACACAGGACAAAACGTCGTGGGATCAGGAGTGGTAATACATGGATAAGTTAACGCTCGCGTTAAATGGTATTACGGTGGGGACGTTAGAGAAAGCCAGTGGCGGTGAAATGTCATTTGTGTATCACGAAAGCTGGCTGAACCGGGCGGGAGCAGCAGGTTTTACGTGATCGGGAACTGTTTTTAAGACTCAGATTCTGTTCTGGATGCTCGCTGCCATTGACGGTCATGCGAAGAGCTTTAGCGTGTATATATTGCCCGCTGGTTTTCCTGTAAAAATCAGCGAAGCAATATTCGCAGGATTAAAGAGTCAGGCATCAAGGCTTCCCTGAACACCCCATAAACATCCCCAAACAAAAAATCCCGCCAGTTCACACCGGCGGGATTTTTTGTCAGACTTAAACGACTTCTATATGAGGAGGTTATTGTGCTTAGCAAGATATTAAGCTGAAAGCAGAAACATTATTTTATTTTGAAAATTCAATTACTTCCTCCGTGAAGTTAGCACTGTGATTACAACGTCATTTCATCGACAATAATTTTTCATAATCCGGAGAGATGCGTGGAATTTCTTCACGACTGCCATCCGGATACGTTGCTGTAAAATTGCCTGTTTTCTTCGGTGGTGTGAGTGTCACAACTTTACTGAGATGTGCAAGAGGTGCGATAAATATGTTTTGTGTGCTATGCAAACGGAACCGCCTGCGCCACTTTTCATATTCGGTCTCTCCTCCGAAAAGTTCGAGGCTTATATCATTGTCTGAAAGCTGAGTAACTACCGGAAAAAACTCAGCTCTCAAGTAGATATTACCGTTGAACTCCTTCGCCCTTCCTGTGCCATAGCCGTCACTAAGTCCATAATCATCAAAATCAAAGATATAATTTGTAGCGAAAACCTCCTTTCCCTTCACGAGAGGATTGTCGTCAGCGATCTTAAAACTGACTTTAATGGAATTCAGCTGCCACTGGCAGGGACCGCCGCCGTCGATGGCGATACGTTGTTGTCGGATACCATTACTTCCCTGCGTGCTGAAAGTTTGTTTGAAACCGTTGTATCCCCGGATTTCATAAGCTTCATTGCTTGAGTTATAACTCTTGGTTTTGCACCGCTCTGAGCGATAAAGCATTTGCATCGGCAGCAGCGTGATACCGTCAGGAACCTTTACAGAAACCGTCACGCGCCGGGCATTTTCCGGTGGCGACAGCGTTTGGTCTGTACGTTCATAACATCCAGAAAGCACCACGAGCACTGGCAGCAAAATCGTAATTTTATTTAGAAAATTCAATTTCTTCCTCCGTGAAGTTAGCACTGTGATTACAACGTCATTTCATCGACAATAATTTTTCATAATCCGGAGAGATGCGTGGAATTTCTTCACGACTGCCATCCGGATACGTTGCTGTTAAATTGCCAGGACGTATTTCAGGAGGATTTAACACAACTACTTTATTGAAATGAACTACAGGTTCTATATAAATATTTTGGGTATTTTTAAGTCTAAATCTCCTTCTCCACTGTTCATATTCTGTATCTCCACCAAAAAGAGCCAAATCAACATCATTATCTAAATGATTAATTAACATAGGGAAAAATATAGTATTTAAATTTATGTTTCCGTTTATTTCTTTCGCCCTTCCAGTGCCGTAGCCATCACTGAGCCCGTAGTCATCAAAATCAAAGATGTAATTAGTTTCGATAACATTTTTTCCCTTCACTAGTAGGCTGGACGGGGGCAATGTAAAGCTCACCCTGAGAGAATTAAGCTGCCACTGGCAGGGGCCGCCGCCGTCGATGGCGATACGTTGTTGTCGGATACCATTACTTCCCTCCGAGCTGAAAGCTTGTTTGAAACCGTTGTATCCCCGTATTTCATAAGCTTCATTGCTTGAGTTATAACTCTTGGTTTTGCACCGCTCTGAGCGATAAAGCATTTGCATCGGCAGCAGCGTGATACCGTCAGGAACCTTGACAGCGACCGTCACGCGCCGGGCATTTTCCGGTGGCGACAGCGTTTGGTCTGTACGGTCATAGCATCCAGAAAGCAGCACGAGCACTGGCAGCAAAATCGTAATTTTATTTAGAAAATTCAATTTCTTCCTCCGTGAAGTTAGCACTGTGATTACAACGTCATTTCATCGACAATAATTTTTCATAATCTGGTTTAACCTTACGGATATGTTCAATGCTTCCATCTGGATAACTGATCACCATACCGACCCCACGCTCCTCATCACCCTTAAGTAAGACATCTTTTTGAAGGTGGAATATCGGCTCAATGGTTATCTTTTTAGTATCTTGAAGAATGTAACGTCTGCTCCATGCTTCATAATCCGTATCGCCTCCAAACATCTCTAAAGATGTCTGATTAAACATCTGATTTATAATAACCATTGGGAAAAATTCAGTTTTTAAATCCAAATCACCGCCGACCTTTTTAGCCCTGCCTGTTCCATAACCGTCGCTGAGTCCATAATCTCCAAAATCAAATATATAGCTCGTTTCAATGACCTCCTTTCCCTTCACGAGAGGATTGACGTCGGCGATCCTGAAGCTAACCTTAATGGAATTCAGCTGCCACTGGCAGGGACCGCCGCCGTCGATGGCGATACGTTGTTGTCGGATACCATTACTTCCCTGCGTGCTGAATGCTTGTTTGAAACCGTTGTATCCCCGGATTTCATAAGCTTCATTGCTTGAGTTATAACTCTTGGTTTTGCACCGCTCTGAGCGATAAAGCATTTGCATCGGCAGCAGCGTGATACCGTCAGGAACCTTGACAGCGACCGTCACGCGCCGGGCATTTTCCGGTGGCGACAGCGTTTGGTCTGTACGGTCATAGCATCCAGAAAGCAGCACGAGCACTGGCAGCAAAATCGTAATTTTATTTTGAAAATTCAATTTCTTCCTCCGTGACAGCAGCAAAACGGATCAAGGCGTTCTTGCCTGTTTCCTCTGATCGGGTACGGTTTAGTGTCACCGGCAGCATATCCTGGAGTGCAATAAATTCCCGGTTTCGCTGGATTTCATCCTGATTACCCTGCGCTGAAGCGCCTTTTTCAATTTCCTGACTGAACTCTGCCCGCTTCTCCTTTCTGCTCATGGGAAGGTCCGGGTTTGCCAGTTCAAGCACCTGATTATGGATATAGGGCAGGTAACGATGTGCCATCGAATGACTGAGGGGATTGCTTAAAAGTCCGTCCAGTGAGGGATTAGTATTACGGGGAAAAGTATTTCGCAGGCTGGCAACATCCAGGCACCCGATAAACTTCGCCTGGTGCTCGCCGGTTGCATTCAGGCATTCATCATTGAGTGACGGAACCAGAAAGAGTTTCACTGACTCCTCGTTGCAATAATACACCACGCCGGGTGCCGGATTATCGCTACCGCCTCCGCCTATCCACGGCACATTCTGATGACGGGATTTCATCACACACTGCTGAGCCTGGAAAAATATCACTGTTTTACCGTGGTGCCAGTAGGGATCTTTCTTCCCGGCAACGCCTGCTGACTGAAAAGCGAGATCCCGCACAGCGACCCCGAGGCCTGCTGCCGTTGTCAGTGACCAGTCAAACCCCAGCTTGTCGCCTAACGGTCCCCATTTTTCATAGAATCTATTATCGAGATCGGCATCCGGGGGTATTTGCGTGACCGTGTCATTGTCGTTGACGTGCCGGTAGTGCGTCACGGTATCCAGAGCCTGAACTGCCGTACGGGTGAACGTTCGCGGCATCCCGTAGGTATATAGTACCGGATGGCTGTTTTTCATTTCTGCTGCATAGGTAAGCGCTAAAGCACCGCCTAGGCTGTGTCCACAGATATAGAGCTTTTTAATACCTTTCCCTTCATTTAGGGATGTTTTTACTCTCTGAAATATGGGATCAAATATTTGCTGCGCCAGCTTATAGGCTTCCAAAAAACCGCCGTGAATATTACCCACACCACCAAGTTCTGACAGACATTTTTTAGGCGCAAAAGAGAGGTCTGTAAGCCCGTTAAGTAAACTGTCCGTACCGCACCACGCCACGATAATGTGAGCGCCGCACTCAACTATGAACAGCCGGGTATCGCCTTCAGGCTGTTCACTTTCAGTGGTACTCAGATAGACAGGCGCAAGGTAGCGTTCCCGAAAGGGTACATCCACTGCCAGTGTATGAAAGAAAGAGGGGAACTCCGCAAAATGGGGGATTACAGAGAGATCCTGACATTTATTTCGGAAGAAATAATCTATGGCACTGTTCTTTGCTTCAGCCGAGTAGGCGAGGTCAGCCATAATGCCGAGGTTGAGCCCGTTAGCAAGATCGTAATCCGTGGTGTCATGCAGCGCCAGCACCCAGGCACGGAACGGGCAGATTTCAATGACGTGCCGCTTATTGAGAAACTCGTGGCTAATCTCCGTTCCTTTCAGCGCACGCCCCGCAGGAAAATGAAACTCCGGAGGCTGCGGATCCGTCCAGCCTTCCATGTGTGGCAACCGGTCGCAGAGTTCACCAATGGTCACGTAGCGATGTTTGTATCCGGCCGGTTCGGCAATCTCCTGTACGTCAGAACGCCAATTCTTATCCCGCGTTTCCGGGCGAAAGGCGTTTTTGCTTACCGGCTGGCTGTTAGGGTTGCGCCGGAGCCCCAGAGGACGCTGTTCCATTTCATCGGCTAACTGCTGAGCGTCTGCTTTTACATCGACCGTGATCCAGTACAAGTCGTCAAACCGGACTAAACCCTGACTGTCGGTAATACCAGCAGGAGGATTCGGCGGCGGTGTGGGATTAAACGGGTTATAGCCAAATTTGCCCCAATGAGCCACCTCCTCTGATGTGGCCAGTGGATGGTATTCCAGAGTTACCTTTAACCCGGTGACGTGTTTATTTTTCTCATCAACAAACTGGAGTTCCAGCCAGTATTTTCGGGGCTCACCGCGGCAATAAACGACTTTGCCTTTGGGCATAATACTGGTCATACAGGTGTTGTCACCAACGATTTCCATATCAATTCCTTGTGAAGGGTAAGGTAATCGCCACATCATAGTCGCCATTTTACTTAACCAAAATTTTTTTATTTGAAATGGTTTTAAATTGCGACCTCATTCGGATATTTTGCGGGATCCCCAAACAAAAAAGCCCGCCAGTTCACACCGGCGGGCTTTGTTTTTCGACAAAATTAAATCGAATTACTTCTGATCAGGCAATGCGTAAGCAATCACGTAGTCGCCGCGTTCCGGGGACTGACGGGCGCCACCGGCGCTGATGATGATGTACTGTTTACCGGTTTTCGGGGAAACGTAAGTCATCGGGCCGGACTGGCTGCCCACCGGCAGGCGGGATTTCCAGATTTCTTTACCGGTTGCGGTATCGAACGCGCGCAGATAGAAATCTTGCGTACCGGCGAAGAACAGCAGGCCGGATTGCGTTGACAGGCTCGCGCCCAGCGTTGGCATACCGACTTCCATTGGCATACGCATTTTGATGCCCAGCGGACCGGTGTCTTTCACCGTACCGACAGGAACCTGCCAGACGATTTTACCGGTTTTCAGGTTAACCGCAGACATCGTACCGAACGGTGGTTTCTGGCAAGGAATGCCCAGCGGAGACAGGAAACGCTCGCGGACTGCGCCGAACGGCGTACCGTCCATCGGCACCATCCCCATCTCGATACCGCTCGCGCCGGTTGGCACTTTGGCACGCGGAACCATGTAGTTCGCCAGACCCAGACGCATATCATTCACGAACATGATGGCGTTGTTCGGATCAACCGACACGCTGCCCCAGTTCATGCCGCCCAGAGAACCCGGGAATTGCAGGGAACGATCCAGACCCGGAGGCGTATAAACGCCTTCGTGACGCATACCTTTAAACTCGATGCGACACAGCAACTGATCCATCGGCGTTGCGCCCCACATGTCAGACTCTTTCAGCGTCTGGTTGCCGATGTTTGGCATACCGACAGAGAAAGGCTGCGTTTTTGAGTAGCGTTCGCCAGGGACGTTACCCTGCGGCACTTCGCGGTTTTCCACTTTCGCGACCGGCTGGCCGGTTTCGCGGTTCAGCATGAAAATCATGCCTTGTTTGGAGGTCTGCACCAGAACCGGCGTGCTGCCACCTTTACCGTCCGGCAGGTCATACAGCAGCGGCTGAGACGGCAGGTCAAAGTCCCACAGATCGTGATGTGTGGTCTGGAATGTCCAGCGAACTTTACCGGTTGTGGCCTCAACAGCAACTACGGATGAACTGTATTTATCGTCCAGCTCGGTACGCGTGCCGCCGAAGAAGTCAGGCGTGGCGTTGCCGGTTGGCATATAAATCAGACCCAGTTTCGGATCATAAGACATCGCTGACCAGACGTTCGGCGTACCTCGGGTGTACGTCTCACCTTCTGGCGGCAGCTTGGTGATGTTCGGGTTACCCGGATCCCATGCCCAAACCAGTGCGCCAGTGTGAACGTCAAACGCACGCACCACGCCCGGAGGTTCGCCGGTGGAGAAGTTATCGGCAACACGGCCACCGACCACAACCACATTACCCGCGACCAGCGGGGTAGAGGTCTGCTGGTAGTAACCCGGTTTCACTTCGCCCATGCCGACTTTCAGGTCAACCACGCCGTTGTCACCGAAATCAGCACAAGGCTTGCCGGTGTCAGCGTTGATGGCGATCAGACGTGCATCGATGGTTGGCAGGAACAGACGACGTTCGCAGGTTCCGCTGACGGGGCCGCCGGTCGCTGCTGGCGCTTGTGGCGCAGGGCTGTTCTCGTAATACCCCAGACCACGGCAACGCTGCCAGTTTGGTGCGGTAGAGTTGGAGTCGTAAGCCCAAAGCTTTTTACCGTCATCCACAGAAAGCGCGATCACTTTGCTGTACGCGGTACACACAAACAGCTTGTCGCCGATTTGCAGCGGCGTGTTTTGGTCTTCTGCGCCGGAACCGTTGCTCTGCGGGATATCGCCGGTATGCGCAATCCACGCAACCTGCAATTTATCGATGTTGGTTTTATTGATCTGATCCAGTGCAGCAAAACGGTCGCCTGCGGTGGTGTTACCCCAGTTCGCCCAGTTTTTCTGCTCCGCGCCTTTATCAACCGGTTTAACCGGAACCTGATCGGTGTCGGCGCTAATGATTGGCGTCGGCACGAACGTGTTACCGAATGCCGCGATCAGGGCAACGGCCAGCACAGCGGCGAGCGTGAAGCTCGGGCCTTTGCGGGCAATCAGTCCCGCGCGCGTTTTCAGCAGCGGATACGCCAGTGCGACGAGGAAGGCCAGCACACCAAAGGTGAACAGGCGGGAGAACAGCGGCCAGAAGGTGAAACCGGCGTCCCAGATAGCCCAGATAACAGAAAGCACGAAGGCGACGGCGTAAAGCCACGCGCCAGAAGGCTTGCCTTTGAAAATTAAAACGGCTGAAACGATGAGTGCCAGACCCATCAGCAGGAAGTAAACGCTTCCTCCCAATGTGGCCAGATACGCACCGCCGATGCCGAGTGTCAGGCCGATAACGGCCATCAGCGCACTCAGCAGCCAGAGGAGCCAGGTCCATTTACTCTTAGTTGTTGGCATTATTTATCTCACTGCACTTATGTTGTAGACAAAATTATTGTAGTCAGGATGTGTGAAAAGCTGGAAACACGTAATGAACACCCGTTATCAAATGAACCAGATAGGACAATTTCGCGGAAATAGTAATACTTCTCATCGGGGTTGTGAATGTGTAACGAAGAGTTTGAAATTAGGTAAATTATTATAAGTGAGATTACTCTTTGTGCGGCCACGGGTTATCGTGTTGATATTTAATAGTTAAAAAAAACAACTTATTCAAATAAATGATATTTAAACGGCGATTTATATCTTTTAAGTCTATATGCCCGCACTATTTGCCCACAAACGCGTAACGAAAATAGAGAATGTGACTGGAATCACAAAAAAATGTGATCTTGTGTGAACCTTCCGGGGCGTTTTGCTGATGCAGCAGTGAGGTGAAGATCACTGTGCAGGATAGCAGCTGCGCCCCTCAATTCAGCAGGGAACGTTAATGGCTAAATTAGTTACAACATACTCTATATGTGGAAAGATCTCCTGTCCGCGTAATCTGTGCGTGCCCACAAATTGGCGGCATCAGATCCCTCTGCAAGCCGCATCGCAGGCGGGGTCTGGCGAAGTCCAAAGGGTGATTAGAAATACTCTGACGGTCATTTTAAAAATCTTGGGTACGCTGACCACGAAATCACCGTGCCTGAATCTCCGGACTTTTCAGGCATCGCCCGCTTTGTTTTAAACCTGTCCGGCGTTGCTTTGTGCGTATTCCAGACATCGCTGGCGCTGGGCGCGCTGTTCGGCGGGATCCTTGCGATCAGGAAATCTTTCCACATAAGCCATTCTGACCTCTCTGAAACCTGCCTCGAGGGGCATTATTTGATTTAAGGCAATGTCAGCTCAATTATTGTTCGCACGAACTTCACAGCCCTGCTATTTTTTTAATGGGATTTAAACGGAGGGAGTGCGTTATATGAAAGTATTGAGGAGTGAAAGGGACTATATATCGTGGATGTTTGAAGACTACTTCCGGTTTTCAGATGCCACCGTCTCACCGTTAATGAGTGACGAGGAAATTCAGCAGGCTCTGGTTGAATTGCACCCTGATTCTTTTCCCTGTATTGGGTATTTAACATCCTCGTCAATTGGTTGTATTTACAATGTAAATTATATTTCCCCCGACACGATTTCTGCATGGGCAACGGAATTAAGCGTAGGGTAAATTCATTTCATCTGTAATGACATACCCCATATAAAACATGGCCTTAAGAATAATCCTAGGCTGTGTTTTGTTTTTATCAAAACAAAATGTATGAAAGTTAAACAACAAATCGACAACGCCCAGGTTACCGACTTATTAAATTAACGTATAAATCCCCGCCAAAAATGCCCATTTTTGCATTAGGTTATTTCTTTTTCGTATTTGCCCATGTGGAAACGTTTTGAAACACTGGGTTCGTCAAGCCACGGCTTCAATTTGAACACTTATATTCACGGAAAGAGTAAACCTCATGCGCACCGCAATAAAATTTTCACTCCTGGCGTTATCGCTGGTTGGCGCACTGTCGCTGACCGCTTGTGATCAAAAATCTCAAGAGAACCACATTAAAGTGGGCATCAGCGCGGGTATCGACCAGCAGATGTGGGAAACCATCAAGAAGACGGCCAAAGATAAATACAATCTGGATGTCGAAGTGGTGACGTTTAATGATTTCGTGTTGCCTAACTCCGCGCTGAGCAGCGGTGATATTGACGTCAACTCCTTTCAGCATCGCCCGTATCTCGACAAACAAGTTAAAGAGCGAGGTTACAAACTGGTGGAAGTAGGTAAAACCTTCGTTTATCCGATCGCGGCGTATTCACGCAAAATCAAATCTATCGATCAGTTGAGCGATGGCGCGCAGGTTGCCGTACCGAACGACCCGACCAACCTCGGCCGCTCGCTGTTGCTGCTGCAAAAACAAGGGCTAATCAAACTGAAAGACGGGGTGGGTTTGCTGCCAACGTCGCTGGATATCATTGAGAACCCGAAACATCTCAAGATTGTTGAGATTGAAGCCCCGCAGCTGACACGTGCGATCGATGACGACAAAATTGAACTGGCGATCATCAACACCACGTATTCTGGTCAGGTTGGTCTGACGCCGGGCAAAAATGGTTTGTTTGTGGAAGACAAAAATTCGCCTTACGTGAACATCATTGTGGCGCGGGAAGATAACAAAGACAGTCAGGCCGTAAAGGAGCTGGTTGAGGCTTATCACACGGATGCGACGGTAAAAGCAGCGGACGCCATCTATCACGGTGACGCGGTCAAAGGCTGGTAATAGGATAGGCGTCAATAAGTAATCATTGAATCCTGAGATTTTCTAATCTCAGGATTTTTTGTATCTGCAAACCAAAAACCGATTTTCAGCAGACGCCGAAATCACCGTCTAAGTGATACAGGTTCACGGAATCAGCGGCCACTTCGATCTCTTTTTTTGAAAAGTCATCTGTGCGCGCGCACCACAGCGTCTCGCCTTCCACGCGCAGCACAATCATTTGCGGTCCGCCGGTTTTTGACTGAACCAGATCCTGAGGTTTAAACATGTTTATCTCTCTGTTTTTTGTGAAGGTGAATGAATTCTGTGGTTTACGATAAAACCGCGCTGAAGTCGCATAGCCCGGCGATCCTCGCGAAACACAGCACTGAAGCTATACTTATAGCCAATGTAATACAAACCGGAGGAAAAACATGACCATTCATAAGAAGGGATCGGCGCACTGGGAAGGCGATATTAAACACGGTAAGGGTTACATCTCGTCTGAAAGCGGTGCCCTGAAGGATCAGCCATACGGATTTAACACGCGTTTTGAAGGCAAGGTCGGGACCAACCCGGAAGAACTGATTGGTGCGGCGCATTCCGCCTGCTTCTCGATGGCGTTATCGCTGATGCTCGGCGAAGCAGGGCACACGCCGGAAAGCATCGATACCGTTGCGGACGTGTCACTGGATAAAGTGGACGGCGGATTTGCCATCACTAAGATTGCGCTCGACAGCAAAATCAAACTGCCGGGTATCGATAAAGACAAATTTGACGAAATCATCAAAAAAGCCAAAGCCGGCTGCCCGGTTTCACAGGTGCTGAAAGCGGAAATCACGCTGACTTATCAGCTGGAAAACTGATGTTTGGCTGAAGCCGTCAGCGTTTGAAACGAACAAAGCCACGCGATGTAGCGTGGCTTTTGTGTTACTGATGGGCAAAAAGTTCTTCTATCGACTTCGTCGGCAGGAAAAGCGAATTTGCGTTATCACCAGTGAGTGATATGAAATCCAGTTTCAGATAGAACTGTTTCGCACGCTCGTTGAGCGCGTCTACAAACATCGCATGGACACCGACGGCCTTCGAAGCATGGAAGACGACGCCCATCGCATGTGTGACAAGCGTGGTGCCCCATTCCTGCCCCTGTAAATCTTTATGAACCGCTAAACGTCCTAAGGTAATGCTTGGAACGTTTTCATAAGGTACTTTTCGCTTCTGGCTATTCGTGGGAAGTGTTTCCTTTTCAAAACAGCTCCCGGATAACGTGTAGTAGCCGAGTACTCTTTGTTTCGGCTCTTTAGTCGTGAGCAGATAAGCGCGTAAAATCCGGTTCTTATGCTGACGAGCCAGATGAGCGGTAAGAAAATTATTCAGAGACTCTTCGCCACAATCGAAATCTGATAAATCATATTCGTCATCTTTAGAAAAAATTCCAATGGTTAAATCAGCCACGCCTTACTCCATGTTTTTAAGACGTTTTGCCGCTCGTTTTAGCCTGTCATTCAGCACTGGTGGGTGACTAATCGCATCCATCACCAGATTCCAGGATTCGTTGTTAAGGATCAGACGTCGGTGCTGTTCAATAACTTCCGCAGCGCGTTTAGAAGCACTGGCAACCATAAATTGGGTAATTGTCTGGTTGGATATTGCCGCCGCTTCTTCGATCGCGCTCTTGTCGTCGTCACTTAACCTGAGATCGATGCGCTGTTTCTTTGGTGCTGGCATTATGAACCCCTCAGCTGCTAACCCGGAGGCAGCGGCCATGCTGTTTGCTTTCAGATATTCAAAGAGATTGAGACTTGCGATATGTACGGTTTTATTCCGTACAGTGAATATAGGTTCAATCAGCGAATGTTTCAATTGATATGTCCTCTCCGTTGCTGCTGGTGTGCACTTGCCTGAACGTGTGTCCATTTTTTCACCCGATGCCAGTGCCGTAACTTATCCCTTTCCGCGCAACCGTTCGAACGCTGGTTTCCTGTTTTCCATCACACCTCGAAAACTTAATTCTCCGCCGGTTTGACAAAAATCCGCTGCCTGCCATTACTTGATCATTCCCTTAAACCGAATGCGGGGTGTCAGCGTTCGATTATATGTAGAGGTTAAGTTGCCGCCATGCTGACGTTACGCCAGATCCGCCATTTTATTGCCGTCGCCGAAACCGGCTCGATTTCTGCAGCTGCGCAGGCTTCGTTTGTTTCGCAATCGTCGTTAACGCAGGCGATTCAGCAACTTGAAGTGGAAACCGAAGCGCGGCTGTTTGACCGTCACGCGAAGGGAATGACGCTGACACATCAGGGGCATCAGTTTTTGCGCCAGTCGTATCTGATCCTCGCGACCGTTGATAACGCCAAACGCAGTTTGCAACTGGGCACCGAAAGCGTGACCGGGCAAATCACGCTAGGCGTAACCAGTCTGGTGGCCGGGTATTTTCTGGTGGATTTACTCAAGCAGTTCAATGCCTACTACCCGAACGTCGAGGTGAAAGTCGTCGAGGATGAGCGCCAGTACATCGAACATCTGCTGGTCAGTGGCGAAATTGATATCGGCGTGCTGATCCTCTCCAATCTTGAAGACCGCGATGCGTTGCAGACCGAAGTGCTGACCCATTCCTCTTATCGCCTGTGGCTGCCGCCGCTGCATCCGCTGCTGGAGCGCGAAAGCATTTCGCTGGCGGATATTGCTAACGAACCGCTGATACAGCTCAATGTGGATGAAATGGAAAAGCACGCGCAGCGGCTGTGGGCGCGGGCGGGGCTGAAACCAAATATCGCGATGAAAACCGCCTCAACCGAAGCCGTGCGCAGCCTGGTGGCGGCAGGGCTTGGCGTGTCCGTTCAGCCGGACATGGCGTACCGCGCGTGGTCGCTGGAAGGCAATATGATCGAAGCCAGCAAACTGGAGGATTCCATCGAGCCGCTGGATATCGGGCTGGCCTGGCGGCGCGGCAGCGCGCGACCTGAGCTGGTGACGCCGTTTCTCACCATTGCGCGGGAAAACAGCGCCAAGCGACGTCCGGCTTAACGGAGCATTCGTTTTTTCCGAACGCTGCCTTCAGTAATTGCTATTTGTTGCCCTCAGAGAAATTACCTAATGTGAAGAGACGAATTGTTACTAACAAATAACATTTTTGTTAATACACGATGATTGTCTTCTCTGTGGGGTAAGCGATGTCGGATGCAGAATTTGTTGCCCGTTTTTCTGAAAAACATGCGATTAACGGCGACCTCCAGACCGGCGAGGGCGCCACGCAAAGTATTTTCAATCCCGCCACCGGTGAAGTGATTGCCGAAATCGCTGAAACCTCGCTTTCTCAGGTCAGTCAGGCTGTCACCGCCGCCAATAATGCTTTTCTGCGCTGGTCGCGCACCACGCCCGCTGAACGCGCTTCGGTGCTTTTGCGGATTGCCGACGCTATCGAAAAACAGGCGTCATCGCTGGCGCAGCTGGAATCTATTAACTGCGGGAAACCGCTCCATCAGGCGTTGAAAGACGATCTGCCCGCCGCCATCGACGTTTTCCGCTTCTTTGCCGGTGCGGTGCGATGTCAGCAGGGGCAGCTTTCCGGCGAATATCTGCCCGGCCACACATCGATGGTGCGCCGCGATCCGCTGGGCGTAGTCGCATCTATTGCGCCGTGGAATTACCCCCTGATGATGTCAGCGTGGAAAATTGCACCGGCGCTGGCCGCGGGAAATACCGTTGTCTTTAAACCTTCCGAACATACACCGCTGACCATTCTTGCGCTGCTGCCTGCGTTACAGGAAATCCTGCCGCCCGGCGTGCTGAACGTGATCACAGGCAGCGGCGAGGGCGTCGGTAATGCGCTGGTCAGCCATCCGCATGTTCGCCTGATTTCGCTGACCGGCGATATCGTCACCGGTCAGCGCATTCTTCAGGCTGCGGTCAAAACCGTGAAACGCACGCATCTGGAGCTGGGCGGGAAAGCGCCGGTGATTGTGTGTAATGACGCCGATATTGACGATGTGGTAGAGGCGGTCAGTCAGTGGGGATATTACAACGCGGGGCAGGATTGTACGTCCGCCTGCCGTGTCTATGCGCAGGCCGGAATTTACGAACGTCTGGTGGAAAAACTGGGCGAGGCGGTCTCGCAGTTATCTTTCGCGCGCAAAAATGACAACGAAAACTTTATGGGGCCGCTCATCAGCAGCCGTCAGCGCGATCGCGTTTCAAGCTTTGTGGAACGGGCGCTGAGCCAGCCGCACATCGAGCGCATCACCGGCGCGGCGTCGCATTCCGGCCCCGGTTTTTATTACCAGCCGACGTTACTGGCAGGCTGTCTGCAAAGTGATGAAATCGTCCAGCGCGAAGTGTTCGGGCCGGTCGTGAGCGTCACGCGGTTTGACACCATTGCGCAGGTCGTCAGCTGGGCCAACGAATCAGAATACGGACTGGCATCGTCGGTCTGGACACAAAATATCGACCTGGCAATGCAAATCTCTTCCCACCTGCAATACGGCACCACCTGGATTAACACCCACTTTTCTTTAGTCAGCGAAATGCCCCACGGCGGATTAAAACGCTCCGGGTACGGCAACGATCTTTCCAGTTATTCATTACAGGATTACAGCGTAGTCAGACACATCATGGCGAAGTTCAAACCACAATTCTAAAAACACATCTATGACGACAGGACAGGAGTAACCGATGAAAAAGCTATCTGCTATTTGTTTGGGCCTGCTGAGTTTTTTAAATACTGCTGTGGCCGCGGAAACGCCGGCAAGTTTGGGCAAAGGCGAAGGTCAGTTAAATATTGTGGCCTGGCCGGGGTATATCGAGCGCGGTGAAAGCGACAAAAATTACGACTGGGTGACCCAGTTCGAAAAGCAAACCAGCTGCAAGGTGAACGTGAAAACCGCGGCGACGTCCGATGAAATGGTCAGCCTGATGGCGAAAGGCGGCTATGACCTGGTGACGGCGTCCGGCGATGCGTCGTTACGCCTGATTTACGGTAAACGCGTACAGCCAATTAATCCGGCGCTGATCCCCAACTGGAAGAGTATCGACCCGCGTCTGACGAAGGGCGCATGGTTTAACGTTGGCGGAAAAGTGTACGGCACGCCGTATCAGTGGGGGCCCAACCTGCTGATGTACAACACCAACACTTTCCCGACCGCGCCGGACAGCTGGGCGGTCATTTTCGTTCCGCAAAATCTGCCGGACGGCAAACCCAATCAGGGGCGCGTGCAGGCCTATGACGGCCCGATCGCCATCGCGGATGCCGCGTTGTACCTGAAAAGTACTCAGCCGGATCTGAAAATCGACGACCCGTACCAGCTCAACGAAACCCAGTACGCCGCCGTGCTGAAAGTGCTGCGTACGCAACATCCGCTGATCCACCGTTACTGGCACGATGCGTCGGTACAGATGAGCGACTTCAAAAACGAAGGCGTGGTTGCCAGCTCTTCCTGGCCGTATCAGGCCAATGCGCTGAAAGGCGAGAAACAGCCGATTGCCACTGTATTCCCGAAAGAAGGCGTCACCGGCTGGGCGGATACCACCATGTTAGCTGCTGATTCCGAACATCCAAACTGCGCGTATCAGTGGATGAACTGGTCGCTTGAGCCAAAAGTGCAGGGCGACGTCGCCGCGTGGTTCGGCTCCGTGCCTGCGGTTCCGGCCGGATGCAAAGCCAGCCCGCTCTTAGGCGCGGAAGGCTGCGAAACCAACGGCTTCAATAAGTTTGCGTCGATTTCCTTCTGGAAAACGCCACAGGCCGAAGGCGGTAAGTTCGTTCCCTACAGCCGCTGGACACAGGACTACATCGCCATCATGGGCGGCAGATGATCCGCTTTATCCTTTGAGCCGTCTCTGCGTTGGCTGCGTTCGCGAACCCCGGTCACTTACTTCAGTAAGCTCCCGGGGATTCACTTAGTTGCCGCCTTGATACAACTCAAATGATTTTGCGTTTGATTTCGGTGAAAAAATCCAGGAGCACTTTATGCCTGCCGTACAGTTCATCAATGTTTCCCGTTTATTCGGGGAAGTGAAAGCCGTCGATAATGTGTCGATTGATATAAAGGACGGCGAGTTCTTTTCTATGCTCGGGCCTTCGGGCTCGGGGAAAACAACCTGCCTGCGTCTGATCGCAGGTTTTGAAACGCTGACATCCGGATCCATTCGTATTCACGGGCAGGAGGCCTCAAAACTTGCGCCGTATGAGCGCGACGTGAATACCGTTTTTCAGGATTACGCGCTGTTCCCGCACATGACGGTGCTCGATAACGTCGCTTATGGCCTGATGGTCAAAGGCGTGGGGAAAAAAGAGCGGACGCACAAGGCGATGGAAGCGCTGGAACGCGTGGCGCTCGGTTTTACCGCCGCACGTAAACCGGCATTTTTGTCCGGCGGCCAGCGTCAGCGTGTGGCGCTGGCGCGTGCGCTGGTCAATCAGCCGAGTGTGTTGCTGCTCGATGAACCGCTTGGCGCACTGGATCTCAAACTGCGAGAGCAGATGCAGGGCGAGCTGAAAAAGCTGCAGCGCGAACTGGGCATTACCTTTATTTTTGTCACCCACGATCAGAGCGAAGCGCTGTCGATGTCCGACCGCGTCGCGGTATTCAACAACGGTCGCATCGAACAGGTCGATACGCCGCGCGAGCTGTATCTCAACCCGCGTACCGCGTTTGTCGCGCAGTTTGTCGGCACCGCGAACGTGCTGACTTCCGATCTTTCCCTCAAACTCACCGGTCTTTCCGGCAGTCGTTCCATCCGCCCTGAACATATCCGCCTCACGCCGCAACCGGTGGCCGGAACGGATACCGTACAGGTCAGCGCCATCCTCAAAGATATTCATTTCCAGGGAGCGGCAACGCGCTACGAACTGGCGCTGGAAGGCGGTGAAAAGCTGTTTGTCAGTGAGGCCAATAACCTGTCGGTCAGCGCGAAAAACACCTTCCATCAGGGGCAACCGGTGGTGGCCTGTTGGGACAAAGATGCCATGGTGGCGCTGCTTGAGGGTTAAACGATGGATATCAGTATGACTCCTTACGAGAAGCGATCGCGGCGCGGCCGGGCGCTGGTGACATTCCTGCATCGTCGTCCCGGTTTTTATCTGGCGCTACTGCTGGTGCCGCCGCTGCTGTGGTTCGGCGCGGTGTATTTAGGCTCGCTGTTTGCGCTGTTGTGGCAGGGTTTTTATACCTTCGACGACTTCACCATGACGGTCTCCAACACGCTGACGCTGGCCAACTTGCAGGCGCTGTTTGATCCGGTGAATGCCGACATCATTATCCGCACCGTGACGATGGCGCTGCTGGTGTCATTTTTCAGCGCGGTGCTGGCGTTTCCGATTGCGTATTACATGGCGCGTTACATCACCGGCAAGAAAAAGGCGTTCTTTTATATCGCCATTATGATGCCGATGTGGGCGAGCTACATCGTCAAAGCGTATGCGTGGACGCTGCTGCTGTCCAAAGGCGGCGTGCTGCAATGGTTCCTGGAACATCTCGGGCTGGAGCCGCTGCTCACGGCGGTGCTGAGCCTGCCGGGGATCGGCGGTAACACGTTATCGACGTCCGGGATTGGCCGCTTCTGGGTCTTCGTCTACATCTGGCTGCCGTTTATGATTTTGCCGATTCAGGCCGCGCTGGAACGCCTGCCGCCGTCGCTGATTCAGGCGTCGGAAGATTTAGGTGCGAAACCCTGGCAGACGCTGCGCTACGTGATTTTCCCGCTGGCGGTGCCGGGGATTGCCGCCGGTTCTATTTTCACGTTCTCGCTGACGCTGGGCGATTACATCATCCCGCAACTGGTGGGGCCGCCGGGGTATTACATCGGCAACATGGTGTATTCACAACAAGGTTCGATCGGCAATATGCCGATGGCCGCCGCGTTCACGCTGGTGCCTATCGTGCTGATCGCGCTTTATCTGTCGATGGTTAAACGATTGGGGGCTTTCGATGCACTCTAAACGCGCACCCTGGTTACTTAAATTGTCCGCGTGGGGCGGGCTGGTTTTCCTGCATTTCCCGCTGCTGATCATCGCCGTCTACGCCTTTAACACCGAAGACGCGGCGTTCAGCTTTCCGCCGAAAGGCTTCACGCTGCACTGGTTCGCCGTGGCAGCCGGGCGTCACGACATTCTCGACGCCGTCTGGCTCTCTGTACAAATCGCCTGCTACGCCACGATTATCGCGATGGTGCTGGGCACGCTGGCGGCTGCGGCGCTGTATCGCCGGGATTTCTACGGCAAAAACAGCATCACATTATTGTTCATGCTGCCTATCGCGCTGCCGGGGATCATCACCGGGCTGGCGCTGCTCAACGCCTTTCACGCCGCGCAAATCGAACCGGGAATGCTGACGATTGTTATCGGCCACGCCACGTTTTGCATGGTGATTGTTTACAACAACGTGATTGCGCGCTTCCGGCGCATTACGCACAGCCTGATTGAGGCGTCGATGGATCTCGGAGCTGACGGCTGGCAGACCTTCCGCTACATCATTTTGCCCAACCTCAGCACGGCGCTGCTGGCGGGCGGAATGCTGGCGTTCGCGCTGTCTTTCGATGAAATCATTGTGACGACATTTACCGCCGGGCACGAACGGACATTGCCTATCTGGTTGCTCAATCAGCTGGGCAGACCGCGCGAGGTGCCGGTGACGAACGTCGTCGCGCTGAGCCTGATGGTACTGACCATGTTCCCGATTTTAGGGGCGTGGTATCTGACAAGAAACGGGTCTGATGTGGCCGGTGACGGCAAATAATAAGGAAGAATAATGCAAACGAAAATGCTGATTAATGGTGAGCTGGTTGCCGGAGAAGGGGCGTCATTACCGGTTTTCAACCCGCATAACGGACAGGAAATTGTGCGTCTGGCGCAGGCCAGCGAGCAGCAGACCCAACAGGCCGTCGATCTGGCGCATCGCGCATTCACCGACTGGGGGCAAACCACGCCGAAAACCCGCGCCGAGCTGCTGCTGGCGCTGGCCGACCGCATTGAAGCCAACGCCGAAACGCTGGCAAAACTCGAGTCCCTGAACTGCGGCAAACCGTATCATCTGGCGCTGGGCGATGAGATCCCGGCGGTGGCCGATGTGTTTCGCTATTTCGCCGGTGCCAGCCGTTGCCTGAACGGTTTAGCCAGCGGCGAATATCTGGCCGGACATACGTCGATGATCCGCCGCGACCCGCTGGGCGTGGTGGCGTCTATCGCGCCGTGGAACTACCCGCTGATGATGGCGGCGTGGAAAATCGCCCCCGCACTGGCGGCGGGCAACTGCGTGGTGATCAAACCTTCCGAGATCACGCCGCTGACGGCGCTGAAGCTGGGCGAACTGGCGCAGGATATCTTCCCGGCTGGCGTGCTGAATGTGCTGTTCGGCGACGGTCAGACGGTCGGTAATGCACTGACGCATCACGATAAAGTCCGCATGATTTCCCTGACCGGTTCTGTCGCGACGGGAGAAAGGATTGTTGCGCAGGCCACCAGCGGCATCAAACGTACGCATATGGAACTCGGCGGTAAAGCGCCAGTAATTGTGTTTGATGACGCGGATATCGATCAGGTGGTCGAAGGCGTGCGCACGTTTGGCTTCTACAACGCCGGGCAAGACTGTACCGCCGCCTGCCGCCTCTACGTGCAAAAAGGCGTGTATGCCCGGCTGGTCGCGGCACTGGGCGAAGCGGTTTCCACCCTGAAATTAGGCACCGATGAAAACAGTGAAATGGGCCCGCTGGTTTCTGCGGCGCATCTCGAACGTGTCGAAGGTTTCGTGCAGCGCGCAAAACAGGTGCCGCATATTGAGGTGGTGACCGGCGGAGAGCGCGTCTCCGGCGAAGGTTACTACTTCCAGCCTACGGTGCTGGCGGGCGCGCGACAGGAAGATGAAATCGTCCAGCGCGAAGTGTTCGGCCCGGTCGTCAGCGTGACGGAGTTCGACACCGAAGAGCAGGTTCTCGACTGGGCAAACGAATCAAATTACGGGCTGGCCTCGTCAGTGTGGACGCAAAACATCGGCCGTGCGCACCGCCTCAGCGCCCGCCTGCAATACGGCTGCACCTGGGTGAATACGCACTTCATGCTGGTCAGCGAAATGCCACACGGCGGCCAGAAACAGTCCGGCTACGGTAAAGATATGTCGATGTACGGGCTGGAGGATTATACGGCGATCAGGCATGTGATGATTAGGCATTAAAAACTTGGGATGAAAGAGCCGCATATGAACTGTGCGACTCTTTCAATAACCTATATCTATTTGTGAATTGGTTTAGATTAAAACTCAAAAGAACGCTGATGCTTTCAGTTCTTAATGTTACTTCATGTATCCATGTATGACTGGGTAATTAAAAAATCTCAGTGATAAAAATATATACTCTTTTTCCGATTAGGTTATTTTAAGTAAAACTGAAGTGGAGGGGAATATATTTAGAGAGTAACTTTCTCTAGAAATAAATAAGTACTGTACGCATTCATTGAATTGCTATATAATAGGCGCGAATATATATAGTGGAACAATAGTATATGAAAATTGTAACAGTCTTGCGTTCAGGTGGCGATTATAATGAAAAACATGTTCATTGGTTATATAAGCAGTTGCCATCGGAGTGTGAGAAGGTTTGTCTGACAGACTTGGTTATTCCTGGTGTCGAAACGGTAAAACTGACCACTAATTTCCCCGGTTGGTGGTCTAAAATAGAAATGTTTGATCCTGAAAAAATTAAAGATGATATTTTTTATCTTGATCTGGATGTGGTTGTCTTGGGCGACATTAGCGAAATGTTAGCGCACAAAAACCTTACCATGCTAGATGATTTTTTCTTTCCAGAAAAAACGCATAATTCTGCAATCATGAGAATCCCTCATGATGAAAAACATAAAATATGGGACGAATTCAATCGATTTCCTGATTTATTTATGCGGAGATATAAAGACGGTGGTGATCAAGAGTTCATCAGTAAACTATTTCCACACGCGCAGACCTGGCAAAAAGAATTTCCGGGACAGATTGTAAGCTATAAAAAAAATGTCGTTAAAAAATCGAAGAAGAATCACCATGCTGTAGGTGATGGAACCTTGCCTTCAAACGCGAGGATTGTCTGTTTTCATGGTAAACCCCGCCCGTGGGACTGTGAAGAGCTATGGGTTCCAGAATTCAATATGAGTAAATAATGTAAATGGCTAAAACGTTGCGTATAAAACCAGTAGAATCATCTTTACTGATACCGTTTTTGATGATTCTAAGTTCTGCTGTAGTGCTTCCCGATAAAATTTTTGGGAGGAACTTATTCTATTTGGCAATAATCATTGTCACATTTATTTCAGCCTTTCATTTTAAAGGGTTGGGTAAATATAAAGAGAACTGGCTGTTGGCTGCTGCATTTCTGTGTGTGGGATTAAGCCAGTTATTCTGGGTTGAGCGTTTCCCTGGTGCCATTGATAGTATCTATATGGCCGATGAAAATTACCACCGTACTTCTGTTTATTTATTACTTGGGGCAGTTTTAACATTTTTCTCTGTGCCCTTTAAGATCGAAGGTAAGCGCCGTGTAATAATTATGCTGATGGCTTTTTTGGGCTTTATTTATCTTGGTTCGCGCGGGCTTTATTATGTCCTTACAAACCCGGAAGGGAGACTAAGAATTGACAGCGCCGCGACGACTTCTGCTTATTTGTTTGTGATGCAAAGCTTTCTTACTTTGTATATCGTTTACGCGATGAATTGTCGTGGGAAAAAGTTAATCTGTGCACTGGTTGTTTTTATCACATTTTTAATCATTCTTCTTACTCAAACAAGAAGCGTACTGATTATCTATCCATTTCTCTTGTTAGGATTTGTGATTATAAACAAGATGTATCCATTGCGCTCTGTTATGTTGTTCGCTCTGTTTAGTGTCGGTTTGACCGCCGCAATTTCTGGTTTGTTTTTACATAATTTGCAAGAACGTATGATCGGAGCCTATTATGAAATAAGCGGCTACGAAACAAATAATGATACCTCTTTCGGTTCCCGAGTGAGTATGTGGAAATCTGGAATTTATGCTATTGAGCAGCATCCCTTCGGACAGAGCACCTCAACTCGTTTTAACGAAGTCAAAAGTTATATGGACAATAATGAACGGGGTAATCCTGAAGGGGTGAGAAACTCTATTTATCATCTGCATAATGATGTTATAGAAAGTTCTTCTCTGCAGGGGATATTAGGCGGTGTTGCGTTGCTTTTTCTTTTCTCATCTCTGATTGTATTTTTCTACAAAAAGAACCTGCTCAAAATTGCACTACCCTTCCTTATATTGCCCGTGATCCTGTTTGGTATGGTCGATACGTTATTTATCAATGACCGCTTCATTGTTATGTTTTGCATGCAGGTTTACCTGTTTTCAGCAATTCAAAATTGTGCAAGGGAGGACGTTCCTTCTGAACCGTTTGGTAAGCAAATGACTGATTTATAATAAATTATTTTTATGTCTTATGTAGACAGTGTTCTGACTTTTAGAAGGAAACCAAAGTTAACAGCATTTGCCGTTTCTTGATATCCTTTCAGACCAACTCTGGAAAGAAGACCGGCATGTAAATTGGAGAGGTGAGTAGAAATAATTTTTTTATCAGGCTAATAGTCCTAATCGCAATTATTGTTAAATGTGATTAGGAGGAATCTGAGAAGATGAGTTCGCCCCTTCAAGAGCTAAGCCAATATGAGTGCCGGAGATAAGCGCCGGGTGGGGTAAGAGTTAATGCAGAAGGTCGCCAGCTGGCGACCTTTTTGTTGTCTGACGGGAAGCTGCTGTGCGGTTTCTTACGCTTCGCCGGACGTCGCGATCTTTTTGCGGGCAATGTCGATGAACAAAATGCTGGCAGCAAACGAAATTCCTGATCCGATGATCATGGAAAGCAGATAAGAAGTGACGTAATTATATTCTTTATCTATTAATGTCTGCTGTTCTGAAATTAAATCAATGTTGTCAATGACATAACTCCGGGCTAAAAAGAAACCTGCCCATAAGGCACCGCAGACAATGAAACAGGTATAACAGACGTACGAGAATTTTTTATCAATATAATCAAGATAGAACTTGGGGTCTGAATAGGCCATCTTGAGAAGACCTAAAAAACAGCCCAGATAAATACCGATCAACCACTTCATTACGTCCCAGTTCATAAATGTCTCTGAATGTTGCCGCTGCGGCAGTAAACGATAGATAGAAGCTATGTCCGGATGCTCCAATTACGCATCGCTTAACAGCTGCCAAAACCTTAACAATTTGATTTTACGTTGTTTTTGTCGTAAATAACGCGGCGTATTATCACACACACTTCAACATTCTGGCAAGATTGTTCACGCTGTCGAAAGAGTGAAAAAGGTTAAAGAAAGTCCTAAATTGCGGAGCGTAAACAGAAATAAAAAGAGCCGAAGATTTCTCTGTCGGCTCTTTTTTAGCAATAAACGTTTTAATGCTTAATTAACGCTTTTTTGCCAACAGCGTGGCAAAACGCAGTTTGTAACTATTGCCATTTTCGTCGCGCTTATGCAGCTCGCCGACATCTTCGTTGTATTTCACGATTTCCCAGCCTTCGTAATAATTACGCAACTCTTCCGGCTTGAAGGTAAACGGGAAAGGCAGCGGACACGGATAATCCGGGCTGTCCATGGCCGCGACAATCAGGTTGTAGCCGCCGGACTTTGTCGCCGCATGCATATCTTCGATGATGTGCGGGATACTGTCTCGCTCCAGGAACATCATCACCACGGTGGAGAAAATGAAATCGTACTCGCCGCTGAAACGGTGTGAGTTGAGATCTGTCTCGCTTATCGCGATATTTTGCAGTGATTCTGCGGCGATGATTTCATTCACTTTCGCGACGCTCATCGCGTTGTTATCCCAACCGGTGACGTCAAAACCTTTCAGGTTCAGGTAAAGCGAATTACGCCCGCTGCCGCAGCCCAAATCCAGCGCTTTACCCGGCTGGACATAATTTGCGGCGTTGATGATTTCAGAGTGGGTGCGGGTCAGGTCGTATTTTTCGGTGTAAAAATCTTCGTGCGCAATGGGCTGAGTCATCCCTGGTTTCCTCTAATAGTGAATCGAATATCCGCTATTATCCTCCAAAATGACGCCGGGGCCATTACCCTTAGTGATCAGCTCTGTCGTTCAACGCTTACGCTGCCAGCCAGATCTGCGCGCTGGCTTTCATCTTCTGCTCGAGTTCGCTGCCGCGTGTCGCAAATATACGGCTCAGCGGGAAACCGCTTTTTTCCAGCAGATAAGCCAGGGCGGCGTACTCACGCGGGTACTTCGTCACGATGCTCTGGTCAATTTCCACCGGGCCTAGCGGGAAGGTGAAGGTACCCATATCGTAAACGCTCTGACGGTGGAAGAGTTTCCAGATGCCGTCGCGTTTTTCGGCCAGATCGTAAAAACGGTTATGGCATTCGCAGCCCAGATTCAGTTTGATGTTCTCGCCGATGATTATCGCGTTGGTTTCCAGAATCGCTTTGTTTCGGCTGTCATTAAATGTGACGGCAGGGGAGCCAATCAGGTGTTTGGTGCGCAAATCCGACGCGCCCATACGCATTGAGCCATCGACAAAATCGCTCGCCAGCCCTTCAAACCAGGTGATTTCAATGGTGCCGTCGGGGTGGAACAGATTGCGCAGCCCGTCCCAGTTACCCAGGTCGCGGTGCATCCAGCCATTCATCAGGTCATTAAGTTGCTGACGGTCTTCAAGTTGATTTTGCATTGTTGTCGCTCCGGTTAGTTGACGGTGTTCAGTTTGGTGGTGAAAGGCGTTAAACTCAAATATATAGATTTGACTGAACAATCACTTTTAATGATTGATGGAGTGGGTATGGATTTGCGTCATCTGCGGTATTTTCTGGCTGTCGCCGAAGAAAAGCATTTTGGCCGTGCCGCTGAACGGCTCAACATCGTTCAGCCTGCTTTAAGTATGCAAATCAAAGCGCTGGAGGCAGAACTGGGTGGCGCATTGTTTATCCGCACCAGCCGTCACGTCGAACTCACGGAGGCGGGACTGCTTTTACAGGCAGAAGCGCAGCGCACGCTGGATCAGGTTGAACATACCCGGCTGGCCGTCGAACGATCGCTGCGTGGGGAAACCGGACGCGTAAGAGTTGGCTTCGCCGGAAACGCCATTTTTAGCGGTAAAATGACCGGCGACTTGCGTCGTTTCCATAAAGCGTATCCCGATGCGGAAATTGTCATTCAGGAAGTCGCGCCGCAGAAACAGGTGGAAGCGATCCTCGCCGGACAGCTGGATATCGGTTATACGCCGGATAACAGCACGACATCCGTCGCTGCCATCAGGGTGCAAAAGGCCGGAAGCTGGGAGATTATGGTGGCAATGACGGACGATCATCCGCTGGCCGGTCACGCCTGTATCACCGTTGAAATGCTTGCAGAACAACCCCTGATTTTGTACGACGCGCACGATACTCATGAGCAGGTTTATCTCATGTTTGCGCAAAGGCTCGGGGATTCGTTTCGTGTCGCGCACCGTTCCGCCAGCACCCTGAGCGTACTGGCGATTGCCGCCGCCGGGCTCGGGCTGGCGCTGATACCGGCACCAGTTCAGCAGGTGAACATACCTGGTTTGCTCTATCGTCGCCTGGATGCGCCAGAGATGATGGCCAATCTGGTGATCATCAGCCGTGTCGCGGAACCCAGCAATGCGGTCACGGCCTACCTTGAGATGGCGGTCCCGACGGTTTTATAACATGTTGTAACGCCGTTAATGCCCGCGCTGATCGGTTTGCCGGTAAAGATAACTGCCGACGCCGTGAACCGGGTCGCCCTGAAAACCGACTTTCTGCATACCGATTTTTTCCAGAACGCGCTGTGACGCCAGATGGTTTTCACGCACAGTGGCGGAGATTTGCGGGAGTCCAAAAAGCTCGAATCCGGAATTCAGCGCCGCGCTGGCAAACTCGGTCGCCAGCCCTTTTCCCCAGACAGACGTCGCAAAGCGATAGCCGAGAAACACGCGGTGATTTTCGTAGCCTTCGCGGATACTCAGCCCGCCAAACCCGATAATGTTGTCCGGCAGCGTATTCAGCGAGACAGCCCAGTGTCCGAAGCCGTAATCGGGCCATTCGCGTAGCCAGCCGTTCAGTTTTTCACGCGCAAATTCGAGATCAGGATACGGACCGCGCGGGTTGAACTGATTAGTCTTTGGGTCGCCATAGATGGCGAAAAGGGAATAGACATCATTGGCCTCAACCGGCCGGAGCGATAACCGCGAAGTTTCGATGAGCATAGTGAACGTTTTCCTCCCGTTAGCTGAAATTAATCTTAGCCTGACTAAGGGACTCTGCCACTGTTTGTCAGGGCAAAAACACTCATTAATTCCCAAAACTACAGGGTCAATATCACTTTAGCCGGCCTGCAAAAAATCAATAAACCGCCGTACTTTCTCGGGAACGTGGCGGGTGTTCGGGTAGAGCGCGAAAATCCCCTGCGGCGGGAAACGATGATCGGGCAGCAAATGGCGCAGGCGGCCCGCGTCGATTTCCGGCTGAACCAGCCAGTCCGGCAGCAATGCGACCCCGGCACCGTGCAGGGCAAACGCCAGCAGCGATGACGCGTTATCAGCGGTCACGACTGGCGGCAGGGTAACGCGAAACGGCGTTTGTTCTCCCTGCGCAGGCGTCACGGGCCAGCTTACCGGCCACGGCAGGCGGCTGTGGGCAATCCATTTTGCTTGTGCCAGCTGTTGCAGATTGATGATGTCGCCGTGCTCATGTAAAAACGCCGGAGACGCAACCGGCATTATGCCAAAACTGCCCAGCGTGGCGGCGTGATGGCTGGAATCTGCCAGCTGACCAAGGCGGATCGCCAGATCGAACCGGCCTGAAATCAGATCATCGTGATGCGATGACGCCACGTGCTGAATGCGCAATTGCGGATGCAGTGCCGCAAACGATGCCAACGCCGGAACGACCACGCGCGCGCCGTATTCCGGCGTACTGGTGATCCGCAACTGGCCGCTCAGCCCGCCGTGATCGCGCCGTACATCGTCGAGCACGGATTCCGCATCCTGCAATAAAATCCGGCAACGTTCGTAAAAGCGTTCGCCGGAATCGGTCAGCGCCAGACGCCGCGTGCTGCGGGTCAGCAGCGCGACGCCGGTTTCAGATTCCAGCTGTTTAACGTTAAAACTCACCACCGCTTTGGTCAGCCCGAGCGTTGCCGCCGCGCCGGTAAAACTCCCCGCCGTCACCACCGCCACGAAAATCTCCAGACGTTGTAAATTCAGCATCATGAATCCTTTGATTGTCAAAATTATTTTGACAGTGTAACGGTTAAGCGCCCGTATATCAGCCATCATTTCTCCGTTACATTGCCCGCCATTCAGGGCTGAGGAGAGATTAAGAATGCAGTACAGGACGCGTGTGGCCATTGTGTATCTGCTGGGATTTTTCGTTGATCTGATCAACATGTTTATCGCCAACGTGGCGTATCCCGGCATCGCCCGGCATTTTGAAGCACCGGTCAGCGCGCTGGCCTGGGTCAGTTCCGGGTATATTCTCGGGCTGACGCTGGTGATCCCGCCCAGCCGCTGGCTGGCTTCACGGCTGGGCGCACGCCGCGTATTCACCGTGTCGCTGGCGATTTTCATGCTGGCGTCGCTTGGCGCAGCGGGTGCGGAAAGCCTGACGTCGCTGACGGTCTGGCGGATTGTGCAGGGACTGGGCGGCGGTTTGCTGATCCCCGTCGGGCAAACGCTGGCCTACGCGCTTTATCGCAGCCACGAACGGGCGCGGCTTTCAGCGGTGATCATGCTGGTTGGCCTGCTGGCTCCGGCGCTGTCGCCGGTCGCAGGCGGCATCATTGTGGATCACCTGAACTGGCGCTGGGTTTTTGTCGCCAGTTTGCCGCTGGCGCTGCTCGCGTGGATTCTGGCGTTATGCTGGCTGCGCGATGTTCCGGCTGAGCCCGCCGTGCGTTTTGATCTGCGCGGGTTTTTGCTGGCCAGTCTCGGGCTGACGTTGATTTTATCGGGCCTGACACATCTGGGGGAACGCAGCGGACTGCCCGCGGGCAGCGCGTTACTGCTGGCGGGCGCGGCGTGTCTTTACGCTTTCGTGCGCGATGCTCGCAGGCGACACAATCCGCTGCTGGATCTGCGGCTGGTCAGGGAACCGCTGCTGCGCACGGCAATGATAATTTACCAGTGCATCCCCGGCATTTTTACCGGCGTGAGCCTGATTGCGATGCTGTATTTGCAGGATGAAATGCAGTTTTCTGCCGCGCAGGCGGGTGGCCTGATGGTGCCGTGGTCAGTGGCGTCGTTTGCGGCTATCGGGTTAACCGGCAAAATGTTTAACCGCACCGGCCCGCGCGCGTTGTTTATCCCCGGCTGTCTGGTTCAGGGCGGCGGAATTGCGCTGCTGGCGTGCATGACTGTTTATCCGCAGGCGTGGCTGGCGGTGGCGGCGTTCACGCTGATGGGATTCGGCAGCAGTTTGTGCAGCAGCACGGCGCAAAGCTGCGCATTTTTACACATCGCCGCGCCGCAGCTGGCCGACGCCAGCGCGCTATGGAACATCAACCGCCAGCTGAGTTTTTGCCTTGGCGTGACGGTCATCAGCGTTCTGCTCAATCTGTTGCAGGCGCATCTGCCGCAATGTGCCTACGAAGTGAGCTTCGGGCTGGCGGCGGTGAGCGTGCTGGTGCCGGTGATATTTTGTCTGAGATTACCGCGCGGGGCGGTGGTGCAGGAATGAACACAACAGGAGGAAACATGAACCGTTTTGTAAAAGAAGTGTTTGATGCGCATGAACTTATCCGGCAGTGGCTGGGCGATGAAAATTCTTCGCAGGCAATTTGTGATGAATTGCTGGCGCGGTTTAGTGCGGATTATTCGATGGTGACACTTACCGGCCACCGGCTGGATTATGCGGCGTTACGCGCATTTTTTACCGCGCAGCACGGGGCGAAATCCGGGTTGAAGATTCAGGTTGAGCAGCCAGAATTCATTGCGGAAAGTGAATTTTCCGCCGTGGTGACGTATCAGGAGCGCCAGCAATTGCCGGGGCAGACGGCGACATTACGCTATTCGACGGTGGTGTTCAGTGTGGACGGGCAGGGCAAAATCCTGTGGCGACATCTTCATGAAACGGCGGCAGCCTGATTTCTGACGTACAGACAAAAAAAAACGGCCTTCCTGCAGGAAAGCCGTTTTGATTTGAAACGCGATATTTAGCTGGCAACGAAATCAGTGGGTCAGCGTTTTTCTCACTTCACTGACGTCTTTCGCTGTTACCGCTGGCGCGTTGTTGCTCCAGCCCTGACGGATAAAGGTCGACAACTGCGCCGCTTCTTCATCGGTCAGACGGCCCGCAAAGCCCGGCATCACCAGCGTTGACGGTGCGCGTGCGGTTGACGGTTGCTGAGCACCGGCGAGGATCGTGTGGATCAGGCCGGTCGGATCTTTAGCATTCACAATCGTTGCCTGATCCAGCTGCGGGAACACGCCCGGCGCGCCTTTGCCGGTCACAAAGTGGCAGGCACCGCAGTTATCCAGATACAAACGCTCGCCTTCGCTGAGGTTTTTCGCCGCCGTCAGTTTGGCTTCGGTTGCGCTGGTTTTCTGCGTCTCCGGTGCCGGAACCGGCGGATTGCCGCCGAGGAATTTGATGTACGCGGCAATCGCCTTCAGATCTTCATCGGTCATGTGCGCGGTACTGTTCTCCACCACCGACGTCATTTCACCACCCACAGCCGCTTTGTCATTGCGCCCTTTGCCCAGATAATCAACGATTTCCTGCTGATCCCAGTGCGCCACGCCGCGCAGCGACGGAACATCCCAGTTATTCAGAGTGCCGCCCGCGAGGAAATCAGAGTCGCTGCTGTCCAGCGCCTTCTCGTTCATCCCCAGACCGCGCGGCGTATGGCAACTGCCGCAGTGCCCGAGGCTTTCGACCAGATACGCGCCACGGTTTACTTCGGCAGACGCGCCGCCAATCGGCTGGAACGGTTTATCGGACGCGAATGCCCAGTTCCAGAAACGCATACCCCAGCGCTGGCTGAACGGGAAGCTCAGATCCGTTTCCGGCGGCTGTTCAGCACTCGGTTTCACGCCCTGCATGAAGTAGACGTAAAGCGCGTGCATATCTTCATCGTTGATTTTGGCATAATCCGGATACGGCATCGCCGGATACAAACGGGTGCCATCCGGCAGCACGCCTTTACGCACGGCGTCTGAGAATTGCGTTTCCGTATAACCGCCAATCCCGTGATCTTTATCCGGCGTAATATTCGTCGAATAAATGGTGCCCAGATTCGAGTTAATCGCCAGCCCGCCGGAAAACGCCGGTTTCCCCGCCACCGTATGGCACGCGCCGCAGTCACCCAGACGTGCAACGTACTCGCCCTGTTTGATGAGCTGCGCGTTATTCGCGTCATCCGCCTGCGCATTGGCCATCAGCCCGGTGCCCAGCAGCAGGGCGTTTGCGATAAATAAACGTTTGAGTTTCATCTTGTTCATCTCCGCTTATGCCTGAACCAGTGGACCAGGATTTTTCAGATACTGATCTTTAATCGCCTGCGCGGCCATCAGCGTGATGGCCCCGATGGTGTCCGTCGGGTTCGCCTGGAAGTTCTGCGGGAACGCATTGCCGCCCGGCACAAAGACGTTATGCACATCCCAGCTTTGCAGGAACTTGTTCAGCGCGGAGGTTTTCGGGTTATCGCCCATGACCGCGCCGCCGACGTTGTGCGTCGAAACGTATTTGGTCAGGTCAAAGTGTGCGTCCATCGGCAGGAAGCTTTCGCTGTAGCTGTCCGGGTTCAGCTCTTTGGTGATATTGCCCACAATCCCTTTCAGGTACTGCTGAAGTTTGAGTTCGTTCTGTTTCCAGTCGAAGGTCATACGCAGAAGCGGGTAGCCGTATTCATCTTTGTAGTTCGGATCGAGATCCAGATAGATATCGCGATAAGACTGGCAGGTGGTGGTGATGCTGATTTTCATCGAATGGCCGTACCACTCTTCCATGCCTTCTTTCCAGCCCGTGCCCCACGCCGGAGTGCCTTTTGGCAGAGACGTGCTGATTGGCGTGCCGGTGGCCTGAGAACTGTGGATTTTCGCGCCGCCGATGAAGCCCAGAGCAGGGCCGTCGAAGTTGCCCGGAGAGATGTCGTTGATCATCTGGCCGGTTGCGCCCGCGGTGGCAAACGGGTTGAAGTTTTTGTCTTTGAAGAACAGTGTCGAGCCGCCGTTGCTCAGGAACGCGTAGTTACGGCCAATCACGCCTTCTTCGGTGATCGGGTTGTAAGGTTTGCCGATCCCGGAAAGCAGCATCAGGCGGACGTTACAGAACTGGAAGCTGCTCAGTACGACGATTTTCGCAGGCTGGAAGCACTCGTTGCCCTGCGCATCCCTGTAGATAACGCCTTTGGCGGTTTTCTTGTCGTCATGCAATTCGACTTTCAGCACGTTGGCGTGGACTTCATACGAGAAGTTGTCCATGCGTTTCAGGGCGTCCATGACGGCCGTCTGCGGTGAGGCTTTCGAGTAGTTCAGGCATGGATATTTACTGCAATAACCGCAGTAGTTGCACGGCGCGATCTGGTTGCCGTAGGGGTTGATCCAGGCGCGGGACACGCAGGCAGACGGGTTCGGGAACGGGTGGTATCCCATTTTTTTCGCCACTTCGGCAAACATGCTGCTGTTGAGCGTATCTTCCAGCGCAGGCAGCGGATAGGGTTCGGAGCGTGGCCCTTCGAACGGGTCGCCGCCTTCCATAATCTGGCCGCGCAGGTTGCCGGTTTTGCCCGACTGCCCGCAGATGTGCTCAAACTTGGTGTAATACGGCTCGATTTCATCCCAGGTGAACGGGAAATCCATGATCCGCATGTCTTCCTGCAAAATGCCCGGTTTGTACGCCTCATCGGCATAGGTTTTGAGCTTTAAATCGGTCGGCGTAGGGCGGATAAGCACGGCTGTCCAGTGCAGACCGGAACCGCCAACGCCCGTACCCGGCGCAAATGCGCCCCATTTACGGGTCGGCAGCGCGGTTTCGCTCATGTTGTAACGCACGGTCACGGCTGCTTCGGCAGGCGTCGCCATCACTTTATTGCGCACGGCGTAGGCGTATTCATCCGCCGGTTTCGGGTAAGCAAACTCTTCGTACCCGCGATCGCCGCCGCGCTCAAGTGCGCGCACGGTCAGACCGGCCATTGCCAGCTCGATGCTCATCAGCGAGCCCGCCCAGCCGAGGCCGACAACAACGACGTCGACTTCTGGTTTAATTACTTGTGCCATCTTTAATCCTGTCAGTCATCAGAAAACGGAAATAGCGTCCGGCGCTCAGGCGCGGGCACCTTGCAGGCTCACCGGCCCCAGCGGATAAGGGACGTTGTGTTGTTTTACCCACTCCGTAAAGCTGGCGCGCGCACCGGGGAATCCCATGGCAATCCACGCTTTCATGCCTTTGTTGCCGCCGTAAATCGGGTCTGCCAGATAGCCATGTTTGGTATCGGAAAGCAGTTCCCCGAAGAATTGCGACGCGACCAGGCTCTCTTCGCCCATATCGGCAAAACGGATGCCGTTTTTCTGGAGCTGCGTCAGGGCGTTGTCTTTGTCCTGATCGGAGAGCGCGTGGAAGTCTTTCTGATGATTTTGCTGACACCAGCTGTTCGCCAGGCGAATACCGGTTTTATAGATTTGCTGAGGACGGAAGGGGATCTGATACCCCATGGTCGCGGGCGCATGAACGTTAAACGGCCCCTGCATATAGATTTCTTCGCCGAAATCGCCGTGCATTTGTTGATCGATAAAAATCGGCACGTTGGTTTCAAGCGCGCCGGGCGCTTTCCCTTTGCCTCCTGCGGGGATCAGACGGTCAGCGGCGGCCATAATAAACTGCCACTCATCCGGGCTGAAAAACACGGGTTTATAATCGAGTAAATCCGGGGCAGCCATTTCAGCAGCCTGCGCCGCGGACAACCCTTTCATCATGATGGTGCCGACGGGCAACGCCATCAGCGACCCAAGTAAAAACTTGCGCCGGGTAGTTTTTTTTTGAAGGAGCATAGAATGACGACTCTCACATGCCTGATGTTAAGTTTGGGTTAATTGTTATTATTTTTGGGTACAAATTTATAATATCACCGCTACATTTAAAATAAATGACTAATTTCCACAATAAATGTGAGGAGGAGATATTCATAAGGTTTTTGGATATTACCGTAGAGTTTAAATTTCATTAAAAACAATAAGTTGAAGTTATTTATCACTTTAGGTTAATTTGGGTTAGTTAGCATTTTATATCAAAGAAAGGCGCCGGATAATTCCGGTTAAATTTAGATCAATATAATTACGCAAGGAAAGTTCATGTTATTTGTTGATATAAATGTTATCTAACATTTTTAACATTTAGAAAATGGAATAAATTTAATGTTTATATTTAAGGTCAATACTAGGACCTTGGGTTGCCACCCAAACGGGCTTCAAGGGCTTCACACAGATTTGTGTAAGTTTCGGTTTTTCAATTGCGGTTATCACTCAGGCCAAGACCTTGGGTTGCCACCCAAACTGGCCTTAAGAGGCGCCTATCGCCGCGCCTCTTAAGAATCTCCGGCTCTTTAACTGCGCGCTGCCGCTCGCTGGCTATGTTTCAGGTGCCGTAGCTATTGCCGCGAAAACTTGCCGCTGCGCGGTACCTTCATTTCGGTCTTCGAGACTAAGGTCTCGAAACACTCATTCAGCAAGTTTTCTGAAAGCGGCTGGAGGCATTTTTAATTCAAAATCAAAACCACCCTACATCATTCTTCCGAATTACATAGCCATTGGCCGCTTTCAAAAAACGCGCCGCAGGGAGAGGTGGAAAACCGCGTATCTTTACGCGCGGTTTGTAACCCGACAGGAGGGCACCGCGCAGCGGCGGGATTTTGCGGCAATAGATGTGGCTGCTGAAACATAGTCAACAAGTGATAGCGCGCAGTAAAAAAGACGCGGAGATTCCAAAGAGGCCCCGTCCTGGGCCTCTTTGGTCGGTTTCGGCGCAGCGCGTTAAGCGGTCACTGCAATTGAAAAACCGAAATTTACACAAGTCTGCGTGACGTCCCTTTGGGCCAGTTTGGGTGGCCAACCCAAAAACAATCAGGCTGATTCTCTGATCACCAACCGATACCCTGTATCCAAAATCGGCTCCTCAACCGGAATCCCTTCAATTCTGTCCGCCAGCATACTGGCCGCTTTGATCCCCAAATCCCATTTATCCACGCTCACGGTCGTGATCGAAGGCCGGTTATGGGCGGCGAAATTCAAATCGGCAAAACCGATCACGGAAAAATCATCGGGCACGCGCAGCCCCTGCGCTTCCGCTTCCATGATCACGCCTTGCGCCAGCGTGTCGGAACTGCAAATGATCGCGTCGAAACGCTCGCCGCCGGAAATCATCTCTTTCAGCGCCGTGCGTCCGACTTCCATATTGGCAGGCAGCGACACCATCATTTCGCGGATTTCCGTGCCAGGCTGCGAACGCAGCACGCTGATCGCGCCATTTTTACGCACCACGGCACGTCTGTCCGAGGCACAGATAAAGCCAAATCGCGTGAAGCCTTTCCCGAGGAAGTATTCGCCAATCGCATTGCCGACTTTTTCATGGGAGAAACCGATCAACATATCAATCGGCGTCGGGGTTAAATCCCAGATTTCCACGACGGGAATATTGGCGTTGAGGATGATTCTTTTCAGATCTGACGAATGATGAATACCGGTCAGAACGATGCCGTCCGGACGGCGCGAGAGCAGGGTGGCGACAATCTCGGTTTCCGATTCCGGCTCGTAACCGACAATACACAGCAACATATGGTAGCCGCGCGCCGCCAGTGCATCGCTGATCGCCTGAACGGTATCGACAAACATGTTGTTGTTAATCTGCGGCACGACCACGGCAATCAGCTTCGTGCGGCTGGTCGCCAGCCCGCCGGCGAGCATATTGGGGATATACCCGGTTACGTTCACGGCTTCCATCACCCTGGCGATCGTCGCGGGGCGCACAACTTTGGGATTATTCAACGCCCGGCTGACCGTCATCGGTGAAAGACCGGCTTCTCTGGCGACATCTTCAAGCGTGGCCGTACGGGAACGGCCTGTGTGATTCTTTATTATATTATTCAAAGCATTGCTCACTGGTTTGCAAGTTCAAACTACGAATGTTTGCGCAATCATTAGCAGTTTCTCACAAGAAAATGAGGGACGATAGACCCAAAGTGTTAAAACGCTGTTATCAGAGAGATATCAATTTGAGGGGGAAAATTCTTAACCTTTCATATGCTCATCAGCTACGTGCCGTTGTGCCCCTGTAAACGGGGATCTTAATTATTTCCGCGAATTATTTCCCCAAAACGTGAAGGGAGTCATGGGCGATGGTCAAGGAGAGACAATTTCTATAAGTTCAGAATTATCCCTGCCGGAAGTGATGCCGTATACTTCTCCCAAGCAGAAACAATTAACTATCTTCCTTTATCTGCTGACACTGAGTAATGACAGATAAAGAAGGATCCGTTGTCAGACCTGCACTTTATACGGGATACGAGGGTTTTCATTATGGAAAAGAAAGTCATTTATTTGTTTTGTTCCGCCGGAATGTCCACTTCTCTGCTGGTTTCTAAAATGAAGGTTCAGGCCGAGAAATACGAAGTGCCTGTCATTATTGAAGCATTTCCTGAAACGCTCGCCGCTGAAAAAGGTAGCGCGGCCGATGTGATCCTTCTCGGCCCGCAAATTGGTTACATGCTGGAAGAAATTAAGAAAGTATTACCGGGCAAACCGGTTGAAGTGATTGATTCTGCCCTCTACGGCAAAATTGATGGATTAGGTGTATTGAAAGCAGCGGTTGCTGCGATCAAAAAAGCAGCAGCTCAGTAAGTTTTAACTTTTGCGTCAATTTTAAATTAGCAGTGATGAAGCATTTTTAAGTCAAAGAGAACTCCAGTCAAAGAGCGAATTTCATACCCTTGCCGCCGGAAGGCGGCATTAAAGGAAAATGCCAATGAGCAAAGCCATTGATTCACTTGAAAAGATACTTCTCCCGTTTGCGGTAAAAATAGGTAAGCAGCCACACATTAATGCCATCAAAAATGGCTTTATCAAATTAATGCCGCTGACCCTGGCTGGCGCCATGTTCGTTTTAATTAATAACGTATTCCTGAATTTCGGTGCCGGTTCCTTCTTTTATTCCTTAGGCGTTCGCTTAGAACCATCAACCATTGAAACGCTGGCGGGTTTAAAAACCATCGGTATCAACGTTTATAACGGTACGCTCGGAATCATGTCGCTGATGGCACCGTTCTTTATCGGCATGGCGTTAGCCGAAGAGCGAAAAGTCGATTCTCTTTCTGCGGGTTTATTAGCCGTCGCCGCATTTATGACCGTCACTCCTTATAGCGTCGGTGAAGCGTATGCCGTTGGCGCAAACTGGTTAGGCGGTGCGAATATTATTTCGGGGATGGTGATCGGGCTGGTCGTCGCTGAAATGTTCACGTTTGTTATTCGCCGGAACTGGGTGATTACGTTACCCGCCAGCGTACCGACTTCTGTCGCACGTTCATTCTCTGCGTTAATTCCGGGCTTTATTATTCTGTTTATTTTCGGGGTGATTTCCTGGTTGCTCGGATTATATGGCCACAACTTCCACCAGATTATTATGGATTCTATTTCCAAACCTCTGGCGTCAATGGGAAGCGTAGTGGGCTGGGCGTATGTGATTTTCAACTCACTGCTGTGGTTCTTTGGTGTGCATGGTTCTCTGGCGCTGACCGCGCTCGACAACGGCATCATGACGCCGTGGGCATTGGAAAACATCGCGCTGTATACCGAATACGGTTCTGTGAGTGCGGCGATTGAAGCGGGCAAGACCTTCCACTTCTGGGCCAAGCCGATGCTGGACTCCTACATTCTGCTGGGCGGTTCCGGGGCAACGCTGGGTCTGATTATCGCCATCTTTATTGCATCACGCCGTGCGGATCACCGTCAGGTGGCGAAGCTGGCACTGCCGTCAGGCATCTTCCAGATTAACGAACCGATTCTGTTTGGTCTGCCGATAATCATGAACCCGGTCATGTTCATCCCGTTCGTGCTGGTGCAGCCGATTCTGGCCGCTATCACGCTGGCGGCCTACAGCATGGGTATCATTCCGCCGGTCACCAACCTTGCACCGTGGACTATGCCGACCGGGCTGGGTGCGTTCTTCAACAGTAACGGCAGCATTGCGGCGCTGCTGGTCGCCTTGTTCAACCTCGGGGTCGCCACGCTGGTTTACATGCCTTTCGTGATTCTTTCCAATAAGGCACAGGCGATTATTGAAGAAGAAGAAAGCGAAGAAGACATTGCGGCTGCACTGAAATTCTAATCTGACCTGAAGGCGGGACAACAAAATGTCCCGCCTTCAGCGGACTTTCAAGGAGAGATAAACATGTTTGATTTAGACCATATCGAAGATACCGAAACTGAGTTGCAGGATCTGGAAGAAGTGGTAATGGGGTTAATCATTAACTCCGGGCAGGCACGCAGCCTGGCATATGCCGCGCTGAAAAAGGCTAAAGAGGGTGATTTCGAACAGGCCCGCGCGGTGATGGCGCAGTCAAAAATGGCGCTGAACGAAGCGCATCTGGTGCAGACCAAACTGATTGAAGGCGATCAGGGTGAAGGAAAAACCAAAGTCAGCCTGGTGCTGGTACACGCGCAGGATCATCTGATGACGTCGATGCTGGCCCGTGAACTGATTGCAGAACTCATTGAGCTTCATGAAAAAATAAAATAACGTAGGGATCCGGGATGCAGCCACAGGTATTGAGCATGGAAATCAAGACAGCGCGCGAGAATCAACTCTTCGACGGTCAAAATTTCCACATGTTCATCTACAACAAAGTAGAGAGTATTTCCGGGCTGCATGAGCATGACTACTACGAATTTACCGTGGTGCTGACAGGGCGTTATTACCAGAACGTCAACGGGAAAAGGGTATTGCTGGAGCGAGGAGATTTTGTTTTTATTCCTCTGGGTTCGAATCATCAAAGCTTTTATGAATTTGGCGCAACAAGAATATTGAATGTCGGCATCAGCAAAGCTTTTTTCGAACAGCATTATCTGGCTCTCTTACCGGCTCAATTCATCGCATCGCAGGTTTATAAAATAAACCACGAATTCCTGAATTATATTGAGTCTGTCACGGCGTCTCTTAATTTTCGAAACGGCGAATTTAATGAATTTCTTGAGATGGTGACGTTTTATATTGTCAACCGTCTGCGCCATCATCGTGAATCAGAAGTGACGGCGGATATTCCGGGCTGGCTGACGATGGCCGTTGAGAAAATGCATGATAAATCGCGTTTCGGGGATAAAGCCTTATCTAATATGGTGCAGTTGTCCGGTAAGTCTCAGGAGTATCTGACCCGCGCCATGCAGCGTCATTACGGCAAAACGCCGATGCAAGTCATCAATGAGATTCGTATTGATTTTGCGAAGAAACAGCTGGAAATTACAAACTACTCCGTCACCGATATTGCATTTGAATCCGGTTACAGCAGTCCGAGTATGTTTATTAAAAATTTCAAAAAACTGACTTCATTTACGCCGAATCATTACAGGAAGAAATTATTCAGCATTAATTAAATATCTATTTTTATAGATTGACCGTTTATATTAACCGTTTTTGTAATTTACAGTGCATCATTATTGCACGGGAGCTCCTATGCGTAAAAAACTGAAAGTGGTCACCATTGGTGGCGGAAGCAGTTATACCCCTGAATTACTTGAAGGCTTTATTAAGCGTTACGATGAATTACCGATTACTGAATTATGGCTGGTCGATGTAGAAGGCGGAAAAGCCAAACAGGATATTATTTACGATCTTTGCGTGCGTATGGTTGAACGCGCGGGTGTGTCAATTGAAATACATAAAACGTTGGATCGCCGCGCCGCGCTGGCGGGTGCCGATTTCGTCACCACGCAGTTGCGTGTAGGGCAATTAAAGGCACGTGAACTGGATGAGCGTATTCCGCTGAGCCACGGCTATCTGGGCCAGGAAACCAACGGTGCAGGCGGGTTATTCAAAGGATTACGCACAATCCCGGTGATTTTTGACATCATCAAAGATGTCGAAGAAATCTGCCCGGACGCCTGGGTGATTAACTTTACCAACCCGGCGGGCATGGTGACAGAAGCGGTATTCCGTCACACCCAATTCAAAAAATTCATTGGTGTCTGCAACATTCCTGTCGGCATGAAAATGTTCATTCAGGACGTGCTCAAACTGTCAGCGGAAGACGATTTGTCGATCGACCTCTTTGGCCTGAACCACATGGTGTTCATCAAAGACGTGCTGGTTAACGGCGAATCCCGTTTTGCAGAGCTGCTCGACGGCGTGGCGTCCGGCACACTGACCGCCGGTTCGGTGAAAAACATCTTTGATTTACCGTTCAGCGAAGGGTTGATCCGCTCGCTGAACCTGCTGCCATGCTCGTATCTGCTGTATTACTTCAAACAGAAAGAGATGCTGGCGATTGAAATGGGCGAATTCTACAAGGGCGGCGCACGTGCAACCGTGGTACAGAAAGTCGAGAAACAACTCTTCGACCTGTACAAAAACCCGGAACTGAACGTCAAACCGAAAGAGCTGGAACTGCGCGGCGGCGCGTATTATTCGGATGCGGCCTGCGAAGTAATCAGCGCGATCTACAACGACAAACAGACCGAGCAGTACGTCAACTTCCCGCACAACGGCCATATTGATAATATTCCGGCTTACTGGGCGGTGGAAATGACCTGCACGATTGGCCGCGACGGCGCGAAACCGCATCCGCGTGTGACGCACTTTGACGATAAAGTGCTCGGGCTGATCTACACCATTAAAGGCTTTGAAATCGCGGCCAGCGAGGCGGCGCTGAGTGGGAAACTCAATGATGTCCTGCTGGCGCTGAACCTCAGCCCGTTGATTCATTCCGATAAAGACGCCGAAAAGCTGGCCCGGGAAATGTTGCTCGCCCACGAAGCGCTGCTACCAAACTTTGCCGATACGATTGCCGCGCTGAAATAATCCGCCGCCCTCCCGTAAAAAGGAGGGCGCGTTAAAAAGGGACGTTTATGGATAGATTACTGATTGTGAACGCCGATGATTTCGGGCTGTGTAAAGCGCAGAACTACGGGATTATCGACGCGTTCAACAATGGCGTCGTGACGTCCACCACGGCGATGATGAATATGCCCACCATCGGACATGCGGCGGCGCTGAGCGCGGCAAATCCGGTGCTGGCCGTCGGATGCATTTCGTTCTGACGCTGGGAAAACCGCTTTCGCCAATGCCTGGCCTGGTGCGCGAAAACGGTGAGCTGGGAAAATGGGTCTGGGAAATGGCGGAGCAGGGAACGTTGCCGCTCAATGAAATTAAGCAGGAACTGGAAGCCCAGTTTGCCCGGTTTGTGGAACTGTTTGGCCGTCCTCCCACGCATATCGACAGTCATCATCACGTCCATCTGCTCGCGCCTATTCTCCCGATTGTCGAAGCTTTTGCGAAAGAACTGGGCGTGGCGATACGCATCGACCGTGATGAAATCAGGAAAGGCGAAATTGTTCTGCGCGGTGCGCAAAGCACGCAAGGTTCGACAGCACTTTCTACGGCGAAGCGATTTCAGAAGCGCTGTTTCTGAATACATTGGATCAGGCTACCGCGCGCGGCGATGAGTCTCTGGAAATCATGTGCCATCCTTCGTTTATCGATAACACGATCCTGGCGAGCAAATATTGCTATCCGCGGCTGGCGGAACTTGACGTGCTGACGTCTGCTTCGCTGAAACAGGCAATTGCAGAACGCGGATTCAGGTTGGGGACGTTTAAGGATTTATACGTTTAAACGCGATGACTTAAATTGGCAGCCTTTTAGCGCCCGATAATGTTTATCGGGCGTTTTGTCTTTCTTCGACAGAGTGTGAATTTTACAGGTTGTCTTTACTGAGATATGCCACGTTGAGTCAGTGATGCAGAAAATTCAGCAATCGAGTGATCGACCAAAAGCTCGACAACGTCACTTCGTGTCGTTCCCACAAGCATGGCAAGTCGATCAATCTTTCGCAACACTGACATTCGCAAAGATAGCGACACGGCTTTCTTCTTTTCCTTATCGAGAGATACTTTGCTGACCGTCTCGCCCGCATGAAATTCGGCACTTGAGCTGAGGGCTTCATTCATCCGGCGGATGGTTTTCTTATCCAAAAGTCCCGATTCAGCAAGCAGATAGGAATGTGTGGCTTTACTGTACCGGATCTCAGCAGAGTACGTCTCCCGCAGCGCTTTTAGCGCACGCGTTAAAGTAGGCTCGGAACAGGCAAGCTGGTGAATAATTTTTTGGGTCGGTACGGGCTGGCCTGAACTTAGCAGGATAGCCAGCCGAAAAATACGTGCTTGTCGTGTACTGAGTTGCATAATTAATGAGTGCCTGCTGTCGTTTTTATGGGCTCAAAAGCATGAGAAATACGGGTTGTGGTCATATTCTCATTAATTGAAATCGTCCATGCGCTGCTATCGGATCAATTTGATCATTGTTGTTGAAATGTAAACCCGACAGGGAACAAACCCTATCAGATGTAACCTCAATCTCAGTTAAATCAACATCGAGAAAGACAAGGGATTATGCTGATCGGTTTCGAAATCTGCATCCCGCCTTTCTCCCCTCAGTGTTGGTTTGTCAGTGTTACCAGTCGCACACCTTCCTGCGGACTTTCCTGGGCAATCCCATAAACCAGGGCTTGTTCAAGGATCCTTGCGGGCCCAACGCCGGTGCGTGGCGGGTTCACACATGGCACCTTGCGATTTAAAAGACGGCCTGACTGGAGTTTAAGATCCTCAGGGCATCCGCATGGTCGGCAGGCGTGACCATCAGTGCCCGTTCAATTTTAGCAATCTGGTTGGGATGAATGGCGGTTTTTCCGACCAGTCCGTGCGCTATATCGAGTGCCAGTTCCCGCTCCATGACGTCATGGTCATCAATGTGTTCGCAGACGGTGATGTCAGGGCAAAATCGCGAGATCCAAAAACGGCCACCAGCATCTTGATGACGTAACCCATCGGGCTGTCATACAGGGTGAGATGCGCGGGCGGCGCAGGAAATGACGTTCATGAGGTCATTTCCGCCAATACGCAGCACAATGATCCGGTCATGACAAGGATGCCTGACCAGTGTCGTCGCGAGCTCCCGCATCTGCATCACATCAAAGACGTCTTCCGTTTCCAGCGTCGGCATCATGCACAGGTGTGTGTCTTTCATAATCTCCCACCACTGAGGCAGGGAGGCGAGGGTGAACTTGGGCAATACAAGCCCGTCCACCGGCCGACAGATCCAAAGAGGTCGTCAGGTACTGCCCCATCTCTGTGTGGCGTGGACGTATAAAGACCAGAGGCCATTCGGCCCCCTGACCCTCTGCCTTAGCAGAAACGTAACGCTGCGAGTATTGCTTTAAATTATCCATGGCCGCAGGCACATCGGCCTCGCTGACCGCGTCCTCAAGGCAAATGACAATCGAACGCAGGCCTTCAATTTCATTACTCAGCACGCTTTTTGCAATATCAGAACGCGTTGCAGGCATATAGAGCGTGGCACCCAGACGGTATGGCGAAAGTCTCTTTGTCATCAGTGAACCTTTTTAATAATGGTGATGGCACGATATTGTCCGATGCGATCGCCGACCTCAGTGATGGTGATATTTTTTTCACGAGCCAGATACACCAGCAGCGCGACGTCAGGATCGTCCACCGAACGAACAAGAACGTGCTCAGGCACCCGGCGCAGAACGGCACGTGTCGCTTCGGCAATACCGGGTTTAATCCGGTTAATGCTTGAAATAGCGTATTCGGCGGCCAGCGACGCGATGACCCGTTCACTTTGTGATTTCAGTTGCGTAAAACGCTCAGGGTCCCACTGGCTGGCGGAAATCTCGCTCAGATCAAGTGAGTTCCGGCAATCTGCCACTGTATCTACCAGCTGGCGGCTGCATTCAAACTGGCGGAGATGTTCACACTGAACGCAGCCGTGCAGTCCTTCTGATGACCAGATGGAACGGGAGATAAGTCCGGAGACAGGGGCTCCCATGATGCCGAAGGGAATTAACCAGTCATCATCGCTGGCGGCAAGCCAGGACACGCCGCAGGGGTCAGCCAGAACAACGAGGCGGGGATCCTGCGGATAGCCAGCGCGTGATGACAGCGAGCGTCGAAGTTCGCCGGTAATTGCACCTTTGCCCGTCCACCCATCGACAAACACCACACCTTCCGTGCCGTGCCGATCCTCAATCCAGTCCATGGCTGTTTCATCAATGCCCCGGTCTCTGATAATGCTGACACCGTAATGGTGAGACGGTTTGCCCATCGCCCGGAGTGTCTGATGCAACATGACGCCAAGGGGAACACCGGCCCGCACCAGACTGACTAAAACAATCGGCGTATCGCCGAAACGTTCAGACAATGCTTTCGCCAGCATCACCACTTCTCGCGCCAGACGGACTGCGCCCTGGTCCAAGGCCCGGGCAAACAAATCCAGATGCCAGTTTGTCGGTTCAGGCTCCTGACTCAGCATGTCGGAGTAATGCTTTGCCCCGGACTGAATAAGCTGCTCTTTTTGGTCTACGGGCGTCATTTCCATTTCAACCGGCTTCAGAAGAAAGTGGACGTCGTCGGGCAGATAAGAACCGGAAAAAGGGATAAATGGCTGCATACTATTTCTCTCCGAAAACATGGCGACTGATTTGTTCGGCGAACTGGCTCTGCCGGGGCAGGCCAAACCAGTGACACAGCTTCATGAAACGATGATCACTCAGGCTGTCTCCCAGACCAATAACAGGGAAAACGCCGCGTTCGGCACGCAGTTTATTCAGCAGGTACTGCGTCGCGAGACCTTTTTCTACGGGTGTGGGAAGCCAGGCAATGTTGTTGCTGTTGCGATGAATGTAAAAACCTTCTGTCGGGAATGTCGCTTCGATTTCATCACCGATAGCATAAAGTTCTTCCAGCCGTGTGCTGTCGGTGTGCTTCATCACCAGATACACCGGCGTATTGTCATATTCGTAATTGATACGCGCCCAGCCCTGAATCCCGCGCGTTTCCATCAGAGACGTGATGTCGTGCTGCATCTTCAGCAACTGATCCCGATAGGCGGACAGACTCATGAGCATCTGAGCTTTCCACTCTTCATCCGGCTTTCCTTCCGGCGTCAGGATCACCGCACCATGTGTCACGATCGCCCACGAGCGAAACGGGATAGTCACGCGACTCATTTCTTCCGTACCCCGCGCAGTGACCGGGATAAAGTCAGCGTGCTCAAGCAGCCAGTCCACCAGCATGGATTGTTCTTCGGTCATGAAGCTGCGGGCTTCCATTGAACGATCTAAAGCGCCCGGACGGTAGGGTGTCTGGAAAAGGGTGTCATCGAGATCAGAAAAAACGACCGGCTTATTCATAAACGATCACCTCAACGGCAGGAGCCACGGCGTTTAATGCCGCAAGCAGCGCAGGGTCGACACTCTCAGCCGGTGTTTCGATACACAGGAGAATGCGGTCAAACTGCTGATGCGCGACGTTATAGACATAATTCGGAATACCCAACCCGTAATTATCCGTAAGGCAATCGCGGACTCGATGGCGAACCCGGTGGAAATCGGGGACCGTTGTGCGCGAACCTGATTTCGCGCGAATTCCAGGTTCGCCGCACAACGGCCCCGATTTCCACCGGGTTCGCCATCGAGTCCGCGATTGCCTTTACGGATAATTACGGGTTGGGTATTCCGAATTATGTCTATAACGTCGCGCATCAGCAGTTTGACCGCATTCTCCTGTGTATCGAAACACCGGCTGAGAGTGTCGACCCTGCGCTGCTTGCGGCATTAAACGCCGTGGCTCCTGCCGTTGAGGTGATCGTTTATGAATAAGCCGGTCGTTTTTTCTGATCTCGATGACACCCTTTTCCAGACACGTCGGAAAATGGTGGATGAACTGGCGCTTGAACCCTACCGTCCGGGCGCTTTAGATCGTTCAATGGAAGCCCGCAGCTTCATGACCGAAGAACAATCCATGCTGGTGGACTGGCTGCTTGAGCACGCTGACTTTATCCCGGTCACTGCGCGGGGTACGGAAGAAATGAGTCGCGTGACTATCCCGTTTCGCTCGTGGGCGATCGTGACACATGGTGCGGTGATCCTGACGCCGGAAGGAAAGCCGGATGAAGAGTGGAAAGCTCAGATGCTCATGAGTCTGTCCGCCTATCGGGATCAGTTGCTGAAGATGCAGCACGACATCACGTCTCTGATGGAAACGCGCGGGATTCAGGGCTGGGCGCGTATCAATTACGAATATGACAATACGCCGGTGTATCTGGTGATGAAGCACACCGACAGCACACGGCTGGAAGAACTTTATGCTATCGGTGATGAAATCGAAGCGACATTCCCGACAGAAGGTTTTTACATTCATCGCAACAGCAACAACATTGCCTGGCTTCCCACACCCGTAGAAAAAGGTCTCGCGACGCAGTACCTGCTGAATAAACTGCGTGCCGAACGCGGCGTTTTCCCTGTTATTGGTCTGGGAGACAGCCTGAGTGATCATCGTTTCATGAAGCTGTGTCACTGGTTTGGCCTGCCCCGGCAGAGCCAGTTCGCCGAACAAATCAGTCGCCATGTTTTCGGAGAGAAATAGTATGCAGCCATTTATCCCTTTTTCCGGTTCTTATCTGCCCGACGACGTCCACTTTCTTCTGAAGCCGGTTGAAATGGAAATGACGCCCGTAGACCAAAAAGAGCAGCTTATTCAGTCCGGGGCAAAGCATTACTCCGACATGCTGAGTCAGGAGCCTGAACCGACAAACTGGCATCTGGATTTGTTTGCCCGGGCCTTGGACCAGGGCGCAGTCCGTCTGGCGCGAGAAGTGGTGATGCTGGCGAAAGCATTGTCTGAACGTTTCGGCGATACGCCGATTGTTTTAGTCAGTCTGGTGCGGGCCGGTGTTCCCCTTGGCGTCATGTTGCATCAGACACTCCGGGCGATGGGCAAACCGTCTCACCATTACGGTGTCAGCATTATCAGAGACCGGGGCATTGATGAAACAGCCATGGACTGGATTGAGGATCGGCACGGCACGGAAGGTGTGGTGTTTGTCGATGGGTGGACGGGCAAAGGTGCAATTACCGGCGAACTTCGACGCTCGCTGTCATCACGCGCTGGCTATCCGCAGGATCCCCGCCTCGTTGTTCTGGCTGACCCCTGCGGCGTGTCCTGGCTTGCCGCCAGCGATGATGACTGGTTAATTCCCTTCGGCATCATGGGAGCCCCTGTCTCCGGACTTATCTCCCGTTCCATCTGGTCATCAGAAGGACTGCACGGCTGCGTTCAGTGTGAACATCTCCGCCAGTTTGAATGCAGCCGCCAGCTGGTAGATACAGTGGCAGATTGCCGGAACTCACTTGATCTGAGCGAGATTTCCGCCAGCCAGTGGGACCCTGAGCGTTTTACGCAACTGAAATCACAAAGTGAACGGGTCATCGCGTCGCTGGCCGCCGAATACGCTATTTCAAGCATTAACCGGATTAAACCCGGTATTGCCGAAGCGACACGTGCCGTTCTGCGCCGGGTGCCTGAGCACGTTCTTGTTCGTTCGGTGGACGATCCTGACGTCGCGCTGCTGGTGTATCTGGCTCGTGAAAAAAATATCACCATCACTGAGGTCGGCGATCGCATCGGACAATATCGTGCCATCACCATTATTAAAAAGGTTCACTGATGACAAAGAGACTTTCGCCATACCGTCTGGGTGCCACGCTCTATATGCCTGCAACGCGTTCTGATATTGCAAAAAGCGTGCTGAGTAATGAAATTGAAGGCCTGCGTTCGATTGTCATTTGCCTTGAGGACGCGGTCAGCGAGGCCGATGTGCCTGCGGCCATGGATAATTTAAAGCAAATACTCGCAGCGTTACGTTCTGCTAAGGCAGAGGGTCAGGGGGCCGAATGGCCTCTGGTCTTTATACGTCCACGCCACACAGAGATGGGGCAGTACCTGACGACCTCTTTGGATCTGTCGCCGGTGGACGGGCTTGTATTGCCCAAGTTCACCCTCGCCTCCCTGCCTCAGTGGTGGGAGATTATGAAAGACACACACCTGTGCATGATGCCGACGCTGGAAACGGAAGACGTCTTTGATGTGATGCAGATGCGGGAGCTCGCGACGACACTGGTCAGGCATCCTTGTCATGACCGGATCATTGTGCTGCGTATTGGCGGAAATGACCTCATGAACGTCATTTCCCTGCGCCGCCCGCGCAATCTCACCCTGTATGACAGCCCGATGGGTTACGTCATCAAGATGCTGGTGGCCGTTTTTGGATCTCGCGATTTTGCCCTGACATCACCCGTCTGCGAACACATTGATGACCATGACGTCATGGAGCGGGAACTGGCACTCGATATAGCGCACGGACTGGTCGGAAAAACCGCCATTCATCCCAACCAGATTGCTAAAATTGAACGGGCACTGATGGTCACGCCTGCCGACCATGCGGATGCCCTGAGGATCTTAAACTCCAGTCAGGCCGTCTTTAAATCGCAAGGTGCCATGTGTGAACCCGCCACGCACCGGCGTTGGGCCGCAAGGATCCTTGAACAAGCCCTGGTTTATGGGATTGCCCAGGAAAGTCCGCAGGAAGGTGTGCGACTGGTAACACTGACAAACCAACACTGAGGGGAGAAAGGCGGGATGCAGATTTCGAAAAACCGATCAGCATAATCCCTTGTCTTTCTCGATGTTGATTTAACTGAGATTGAGGTTACATCTGATAGGGTTTGTTCCCTGTCGGGTTTACATTTCAACAACAATGATCAAATTGATCCGATAGCAGCGCATGGACGATTTCAATTAATGAGAATATGACCACAACCCGTATTTCTCATGCTTTTGAGCCCATAAAAACGACAGCAGGCACTCATTAATAAACTCCTGTATTTTTCGGCTGGCTATCCTGCTAAGTTCAGGCCAGCCCGTACCGACCCAAAAAATTATTCACCAGCTTGCCTGTTCCGAGCCTACTTTAACGCGTGCGCTAAAAGCGCTGCGGGAGACGTACTCTGCTGAGATCCGGTACAGTAAAGCCACACATTCCTATCTGCTTGCTGAATCGGGACTTTTGGATAAGAAAACCATCCGCCGGATGAATGAAGCCCTCAGCTCAAGTGCCGAATTTCATGCGGGCGAGACGGTCAGCAAAGTATCTCTCGATAAGGAAAAGAAGAAAGCCGTGTCGCTATCTTTGCGAATGTCAGTGTTGCGAAAGATTGATCGACTTGCCATGCTTGTGGGAACGACACGAAGTGACGTTGTCGAGCTTTTGGTCGATCACTCGATTGCTGAATTTTCTGCATCACTGACTCAACGTGGCATATCTCAGTAAAGACAACCTGTAAAATTCACACTCTGTCGAAGAAAGACAAAACGCCCGATAAACATTATCGGGCGCTAAAAGGCTGCCAATTTAAGTCATCGCGTTTAAACGTATAAATCCTTAAACGTCCCCAACCTGAATCCGCGTTCTGCAATTGCCTGTTTCAGCGAAGCAGACGTCAGCACGTCAAGTTCCGCCAGCCGCGGATAGCAATATTTGCTCGCCAGGATCGTGTTATCGATAAACGAAGGATGGCACATGATTTCCAGAGACTCATCGCCGCGCGCGGTAGCCTGATCCAATGTATTCAGAAACAGCGCTTCTGAAATCGCTTCGCCGTAGAAAGTGCT